>NZ_JADFCM010000006.1 GCF_015234585.1 Pseudalkalibacillus hwajinpoensis | reverse complement strand
TTCTGCAGCCATAGCAGCTGAAGAGGACTCGATTAATTCCCAACCCTTAAGGCTATCGTACTCTTCAAGTGCAGATGTCGTAGCTTTCATAATACCAGCGCCTGGTTCAATTCCTACGATTTCGTAATCTACTGCTTCTCCAACGTTAGTACCGCCTTCGCTGGAACCTTCACTGCTATCTCCGCCATTGTTACCGCCACAAGCAGCAAGAATCAATGTGAGTGACAAAAATAGTGCAAGTCCTGTTAACCCTTTTTTAAAGTTAAACATGTAATTCCCCCTTAATTTTTTGTTTTACCTATATTTTGAGAAATCCGGTCAAGCATAATCGCTAGAATAACAATGGCAAGACCAGCTTCAAAACCAATACCAACTTTGATCTGCGTTACAGCACGATATACGTCTGCTCCGAGACCAGGTGCACCTACTAGAGATGCAATAACGACCATTGAAAGTGAAAGCATGATGCTTTGGTTAATTCCTGCCATGATCGTTGGAGTAGCAAGTGGAAGTTGTATTTTAAACAACTTTTGTTTTGTTGTAGATCCAAATGCATTAGATGCTTCGATTAAATCTTCAGGCACCTGACGAATGCCAAGATTCGTAAGACGAATCGTAGGAGGCATTGCAAAGATGACAGAAGCTATGATTCCGGGTACCATACCAATCCCAAAGAATAGAATAGCTGGGATGAGATATACGAATGCAGGCATTGTCTGCATGAAATCCAATATCGGTGTGATAATTCCTCTTACACGGTCACTTTGTGATGCCCAGATCCCAAGTGGTACACCGAGAATAATCGATATAATGACCGAAGTTAAAACAAGTGCTAGCGTTTGAATTGTTGGATCCCAATAACCGAGATTATCGATTAAGAGAAGTCCAAGTAACGTGAATACAGCTATTGGCCAGCGACTTGACCACCATGCCAGGATCGTAAAGATTGCAATGAGAACAAGAGCTGGCGGGAAACCTAGTATGGAAACGATCCCTTCTACGAACCAATCAATCCCAGATGTAATACTATCGAAAACTGGTTCAAGGTTATCGGTTAACGTATCAACAATACTATCAACCCAGTCAGCTAGTGGTATTTTAGGAAAAAGTTGCATTTAATTCACCTCGCCTTTCGTGGATTCAGTTTCGTGGCCTGCGAGTGCCCCGATAACTGCTCCTCTTACAATGATGCCTTGAAATTTATCGGCTTCATCGACAACGGGGAGAGGAAGGGATGAGTCTGCCATTTTCACAAACATATCCGTGAGTAAAGTCTCTGGTGATACAGTAGGAAGGTCTGTGATCAAAATGTCATTGATATCTTTCTTTTCCTCAATAGCTTTTGCCGTAGCATCTGCTGTGATAGCGCCTAACAGCTTTTTCTTTTTATCAACAATATAAAGACTGGATAATTTTTGTTCTCTCATAAGCTCCAGCGCAACACGTGGCCCACGATCAGCTCGTAGCGTTTCAGCACGTTTCATTACGTGTGAAGCTGTTAACACTTTTGAAAGATCCACATCTTCAACGAAGCGTTCAACGTAGTCATTTGCAGGATTTGTCATGATTTCTTCTGGAGAACCAATTTGAACGATAGAACCATCTTTCATTAATGCAATGCGATCTCCAATGCGAAGTGCTTCATCGAGGTCATGTGTGATAAAGACGATCGTTTTTTCCATTGATTCTTGAAGTTCAAGGAGCTCATCTTGCATGTCTTTACGAATAAGTGGATCTAGTGCACTAAATGCTTCATCCATTAATAGTACATCTGGATCGTTCGCAAGAGCACGAGCAAGACCAACACGCTGCTGCATACCGCCACTTAATTCAGAAGGAAAACTATTTTCATATCCTTTCAAACCAACAAGTTCAAGTGATTCTTGGGCTTTTTTTGCTCGGCTTTCTTTGCCAATACTTTGTACCTCTAGTCCATATTCCGTGTTTTCAAGAACAGTACGATGTGGGAAAAGAGCAAAGCGTTGGAATACCATACTAAGCTTCTTTCTTCTCACTTCACGAAGCTGTTCAGGTTTCATCCTGACGATATCTTCATCATCAATGAGAACCTGACCTGAAGTTGGTTCAATTAATCGATTGAGTAGACGAACAAGCGTAGATTTACCACTACCTGATAGTCCCATGATGACAAAGATTTCACCGGGATATACATCGAAGCTTGCTCGATTTACACCCACAGTATTTCCAGTTTCTTTAAGTATTTCACTTTTTGATTTGCCCTGATCTAATAGCTTTATAGCTTGTTTGGGCGATTTGCCAAATACTTTTGTTACGTCTTTTACAGTAATTTTGGCTTTTTCCATAGTTTCACCTCTGCCTTTATTAATAAATTTCAACGGTTAAAGTTACAAAAATCACTGAAATATGTCGAAATTTACGATAATCAGTCATTTACTAGTCTTTTTTTACCGACCTATTAAGTATAGAGTGTAGGTACTTAATACTACAAACGGCGTGAGAGCTCAAAATCAGTTAATTCAGTACATACAGAAAAAACTGTACAAACTAAACAGGTAAATGCTTAAGTATCGTCAAGGATGCTAGTATATGCTACAAGGTTCACGTGTAAACTTTACAATCAACGAGGTTAACACTAAACTATGAAATGACAAACGATTGGAAAAGTAGGTGCATAGTTTGCAAGATAATAGAGTTGAGAATGCGAGAGAACGTGTTATTGAATCCATCTCTAAAAATATGGATATATATAGCGTCACACCTTCTGTGGGGCGACTATACGGTGCAATGTTCTTTGAAAAAGAGCCAATGACTCTTGATGAAATGAAAGATAAACTTCAAATGAGTAAGACAAGTATGTCTACCGGAGTAAGAACGTTAATCGACTTAAATATGGTTGATAAGGTATGGAGAAAGGGCGAGCGTAAAGATCTTTACGAGGTGAAGTCAGATTGGTATCAAACCTTTACAGATTTCTTTTGTATTCACTGGCGTAAAGGAATTGAAATGAATAGAGATGCTTGTAGAGAATCCATTTCTGAACTTATGGACGTACTGGAGAATGATATTTCTAACGAAGAAAAAATGACGGCAGAAGCTGATTTAGATAAAATGTCTTATGCGTTGGGATACTATGAGTGGTTGAATAAGGTAGTGGATTTATTTGAATCTAGAAAGATATTTGATGTTATTGATAATGAAGAAAAGTAGTGGGATTTAGCAAGATATTGCTTCATAAAAATTTTGAATACGTTCTACATAATAACAAAACGTGCAGGGTTTTCCCTGCACGTTTTGTTATAGGATTTTACTTAAAAAAGCTTTCGTCCGCTCGTTTTGAGGATTTGAGAATAGTTCATTAGGAACGTTTTCTTCAACGATATATCCACCGTCCATGAAAATCACACGATCGCCTACTTCGCGAGCAAACCCCATTTCATGTGTGACAACAACCATCGTCATACCTTCTTTGGCAAGGTCTTTCATGACTTCTAGAACTTCACCAATCATTTCAGGGTCAAGTGCAGAGGTTGGTTCATCGAAAAGCATAACTTTTGGCTCCATAGCAAGAGCCCTTGCTATAGCGACACGCTGCTTTTGACCCCCTGATAGTTCCCCGGGATAATTATTGGCTTTATCTTCAAGGCCAACTTTTGCGAGAAGCTCCTTCGCCTTTTTGGCTGAGTTTTGTTTATTATCCCCTTTGACTTTGATTGGGGCTAAAGTCACGTTTTCAAGCACGGTCTTATGAGGGAAAAGGTTAAAATGTTGAAAAACCATTCCAACGTCCTGTCGAACTTTGTTGATATTCGTCTTAGGGTCAGCTATGTTGTGGCCATTTACGATCACACTACCACCAGTTATTTCTTCTAATTTATTTAAACACCGAAGAAAGGTACTTTTACCTGAGCCAGAAGGACCAACGACGCATACAACCTCTTTTTCTTTTACGTTTGTATTAATATTCTTAAGTACTTCTAAATCTCCGAACGATTTCTTTAGATCTTTTACTTGGATGATGCTCATTGTTGCTCCTATCTCCTCTCGTTCTACATTCTTCCTTCGTTTGGAAGGGTTTGCCGATAAATTCTATTATACCAATCCTTGATTCATTTATAAAAGAACTTGTCCTTATTGATGGAAAAGCAGGGATTGTTAGCTGTTGTACTATAACCAGCATTCTTTTATAATAGTTAGTGAAAACGTTTGCGCAAATTTAAGGAATTATCTTTTTCTAGGAGGATGCAGCATGGCACAGCAGTGGTGGAAGGAAAGCGTTGTTTATCAAATATATCCTCGAAGTTTTAATGATAGTAACGGTGATGGCATCGGCGATATTAGGGGAATTACGGAAAAGCTAGATTATTTAAAGGAGTTAGGAATAGATGTCGTTTGGCTCTCACCAGTGTATCAGTCACCGAATGATGATAATGGATATGATATAAGTGATTATCGAAACATTATGGATGAGTTCGGTACGATGGAAGATTGGAATGAGATGTTAGAAGAGATGCACAATAGAGGGATTCGTCTAGTTATGGATCTCGTTGTTAATCATTCTTCTGATGAGCACAAATGGTTTTCTGAAGCGAGGAAATCGAAGGATAACCCATATCGTGATTACTATATATGGCGAGAAGGAAAAGGGGATCAGCCTCCTAACAATTGGGGCTCTTTTTTCGGTGGGTCTGCATGGCAGTATGATGAGGAAAGTGAGGAATATTTTCTTCATCTATTTTCAAAAAAGCAGCCTGATTTAAATTGGGAAAATGAAAAATTAAGAGAAGAAGTCTATGATCTGATGAAATTTTGGCTAGATAAAGGGGTGGATGGATTCAGAATGGACGTTATTAATTTGATTTCCAAAACCCCTGGTTTACCGGATGCCGAAGTAACCGCAGATTCTCCTTATCAATGGGGAGGAGAGCATTTTGTAAATGGACCTAAATTTATTGATTATATGAATGAAATGAATGAAAAGGTTCTGAAGAAATTCGATGCTATGACTGTTGGTGAAATGCCAATGGCGACACCTGAGGATGGAAAAAGATACACAAATGAAGACACCGGTATTGTAAACATGCTCTTTCAATTCGAACATATGGATGTGACGAGTGGGCCTGGTGGCAAGTGGGATCAGCAGCCGTGGAAACTCACTGATTTAAAGCGGATTATTTCAAAATGGCAAACTGAGCTACACGGTAATGGGTGGAACAGTCTTTACATGGAGAATCACGATCAGCCTCGCTCAGTTTCAGTATTCGGTGATGACCAGGAATATCGAGTAACATCAGCAAAAATGCTTGCAGCCTGGCTTCATTTTCTTCAAGGTACGCCTTATATTTATCAAGGGCAGGAGCTTGGTATGACAAATGTCTACTTCAATTCAATTGAAGAATATGAAGATATTGAAACCCTTAATATGTATAAAGAAGAAGTTATTGAAAAGGGAGAAACACCAGAGAAAGTTTTAGAGGCAATCCATAAAAAAGGTCGTGATAATGCGCGAACTCCTATGCAGTGGACTGAAGAGGAGAACGCTGGATTTACGACGGGTAATCCGTGGCTAAAAGTAAACGACAATTATCATGAGATTAATGCGAGAAAGGCTTTAAGTAATGAAGATTCTACTTTTTACTTTTATAAGAATTTGATTCGACTTCGAAAAGAACTTCCAGTGATGATCCATGGTGATTATCAGCTACATTTAGAAGAAGATGAGAATTTGTACGTGTATACAAGAAGCTATAATGGTAGAAGCTTACTTCTTGCAGCAAACTTCTCAAAAGAAACATGTGAGATGAAGCTACCTCACACACTAAGTGGTGGAGAGTTACTTGTCCATAATTACCAGGATGTAAGTCATCACTTGCAGAATGAATCAATCATGAGACCATATGAAGTGAAAGCTTATTTATTATAGGAAAAAACGTGGGCATTTGCTCACGTTTTTTTGTACAAGCTACCATGTGCTTATTTAGTTAGGGTTTTATCCGTTTAAAAAGGAATGAATCCTCTGTTTCGAGGTAAGCTAATTTTGGGAAAAAGAATTTACATGAAAAGTGATCGGTTTCCTTTTTCTTTTTGATTAAGTCATGTATAATAACAAATGTACATTTGTTCATGAGTGTGTTTACTAAATTTCAATATAAAAAAAGGAGTGTATACATATGACAACGACTCAAATGGATTCACTTGCTGTTAACACGATTCGTACGCTTGCAATCGATGCGGTTGAGAAAGCGAATTCGGGACACCCTGGGATGCCGATGGGTGCTGCACCAATGGCTTATACGCTATGGAGCCAATTTTTAAATCACAACCCTTCTAATCCAGAATGGTTTAACCGTGATCGCTTTGTTCTATCTGCAGGACATGGTTCTGCTCTTCTATACAGCATGCTACATTTATTTGGTTATGATGTTTCAATGGAAGACTTAAAATCATTCCGTCAATGGGGAAGCAATACACCAGGACACCCGGAATTTGGTGAGACACCTGGAGTTGACGCAACGACTGGTCCACTTGGACAGGGACTTGCTATGGCAACTGGTATGGCGATGGCTGAGCGTCACTTAGCAGCAACATATAACCGTGACGACTTCAATGTTGTGGATCATTACACATATAGCATCTGTGGTGATGGTGACTTAATGGAAGGTGTATCTTCAGAATCAGCTTCTCTAGCTGCTCACTTGAAATTAGGTCGTCTTATTGTGATGTATGATTCTAATGATATTTCTCTTGATGGTGATCTTGATCAGTCCTTCTCAGAGAACGTACAACAGCGTTATGAAGCATATGGCTGGCAAGTTATCCGTGTTGAAGATGGTAATGACATGGATACAATTGCAGACGCTCTTAAACAAGCGAAAAGCAATACTGAGCAACCAACACTAATTGAAGTGAAAACAACAATTGGTTATGGTTCACCAAACAAAGGCGGCAAAAATACTTCTCACGGTGCTCCTCTTGGTAAAGATGAAATTGCACTTGTAAAAGAGAACTATAAGTGGACGTTTGACGAAGACTTCTATATTCCTGAAGAAGTGAAAGGTCAGTTTGCTGAACTTAAAGAAGCTGGCAGTAAGAAAGAACAGGAATGGAATGAATTGTTTGCACGCTATGAAGAACAATATCCTGAGCTTGCGAAGCAATTAACTGCTGCTCTAAATAATGAACTTCCTGAAGGATGGGATAGTGAAGTTCCTACTTATGAAAGAGGAACAAGCACAGCATCTCGTGCGGCATCTGGTGAAGTTCTAAACGCACTTGCTAAAAACAATGCGCAAATCTTCGGTGGATCAGCTGACCTTGCATCTTCTAACAAAACAATGTTAGAAGATGAGCAGGACTTTTCACCAGCGGATTATAGCGGACGTAACATCTGGTTCGGAGTACGTGAATTCGGCATGGCTGCGGCGATGAACGGAATCGCGCTTCATAAAGGTCTTCGCATCTTTGGAGCAACGTTCTTCGTATTCTCTGACTATCTTCGCCCTGCACTTCGTCTATCTGCATTGATGGGAGTACCGGTAACATACGTATTCACTCATGATAGCGTAGCGGTAGGAGAAGATGGTCCAACTCACGAACCTGTTGAGCAACTAGCTTCACTTCGAGCAATGCCAGGTCTTTCAGTTATTCGTCCTGCTGACGGTAACGAAACGGCTGCTGCTTGGAAGCTATCCGTTGAAGAAACAAATCACCCAACTGCTCTAGTGCTTTCTCGTCAGAATCTTCCAGTTGTGACAGATTCACATGATCAAGCATACGAAGGTGTTAAGCGTGGAGCTTACGTTGTAGCTGGTGGAGAAGATGCTGAAGCGATTCTTCTTGCATCTGGTTCTGAAGTAGGTCTAGCTGTTGAAGCTCAAGAACTATTAGCAAAAGAAGGTATTTCTGCATCAGTTGTCAGCATGCCAAGCTGGGATCGCTTTGATAAGCAGTCTGCTGATTATAAGCAAAGTGTACTACCTGACAATGTAACAGCACGTCTTGGTATCGAGATGGGCGTATCATTTGGCTGGGATAAGTATGTTGGCCAAAAAGGTGATATCCTTGCAATTGATCGCTTTGGAGCTTCTGCACCTGGCGATACGGTAATCAAAGAGTTTGGGTTCACGCCTGAAAATGTTGTAACTAAAGTTAAGACAATGCTCTCTAAATAATACAATAGTTTTTAGTTGAGAGTGAGAGGCTTTCAGAAGGCGAAAATGGTCTTTCTGAAAGCCTTTTTCTTACCAAAAGATAACCAATTTTGAATACACAGGTGTTGCTATGGAAAAGGATAAACTTACAAAGGTAGTAGAGGCCGCACGCTTATACTACCAATTAGACTATAGTCAACAGGAAATCGCTAAGAGACTTGAGGTTTCAAGGCCAACTGTTTCCCGTTTATTAAAGCAAGCGAAAAGAGAAGGAATTGTTGAAATCAAGATTCATGATCCTTCACAGGATGTGCATTTGCTTGCTACCGATCTTGCAGAAGCTTATGGACTTTTAGATGCCAGAGTCGCAATTGTTCCAGAATTTGAAGATCAAATTGTAAAAAAACATATCGGTAAAATTGCAGCTGATTATTTAAATGCAACCATTCAAGATAATGATTTAATAGGAGTTTCCTGGGGAACAACTCTGAATGAAATCGGTAAGAATCTTCGTCATCAATTACTTAAAAACGTTTCAGTTGTACAATTAAACGGAGGAATTAGTTATTCCGAAACTAACACATACGCTTACGAAGTCATTCAAATGATTGGTCGTGCCTTTCATGCTACAAGTCACTTCTTGCCTGTTCCGGCTATTGTAGATCACCTTCTTGTAAAGCAAACAATGGAAGAGGATAGGCACATTCGGCGTGTGCTTGATATGGGCCGAAATGCGAATATCGCTCTTTATAGTGTTGGAATTCCAACAAATGACTCTGTGATTGTTCAAGCTGATTATGTGTCAGAACAAGAGCTTGAAGCGATTCATTCAAAATCTGTAGGAGAAATTTGTTCACGCTTCTTTGATGAAAAGGGAATGCTTATTCATGAGGAGTTAAATGAACGAACAATCGGAATTGATCTTGAAGATCTTTCGAGGAAAGAGAAATCAATATTAGCTGCAGGCGGTCCGAAGAAAGTTGAAGCGATTTACGGGGCGTTGCAAGGTGGCTACGCAAATGTTTTGGTAACGGATCATTATACGGCTCGTGCTTTATTAGAGAAAAAACAGGGGAGGTAAAAAGCATGAAAATCACTGTTTTAGGTCCATGGGGGGGATACCCTAAGGCTGGAGAAGCGAGTGCAGGATATCTCATTCAGAGTGAAGGGTATAACCTGTTAATTGACTGTGGAAGCGGAGTTCTATCTCAACTCCAACATCATCTATCTGTAGAAGAGCTTGATAGTGTAATCATTAGTCATTATCATCCGGACCACATTGCAGATACAGGGGTTCTTTACCATGGTCGCTTAATTCAATCAAAAATCAAATCTGAGCTTCCTGTGTTGCCAATCTATGGTCATCCATATGATGAGGCTGGATTTAATAGCTTGGATCATAAGCCTTATACAGAAGCAAGGGAATATAGAGAAGAAGATACTTTGGAACTTGGTCCTTTCTCTATTGCTTTTCAAAAAACAAAGCACCCGGTTATTTGTTACGCAATAAGGATAACAGATGGAGAGCATAGCATGGTGTTTACTGCAGATTCTAGCTATATGAAAGAATTTGAAACGTTCTCTGCTGGAGCTGACTTACTCATTTCAGAATGTAATCTATACAGTGATATGGATGGTTCTCAGATGGGGCACATGAATAGTACGGATGCTGCTAAAATTGCAAAAGAAGCGGAAGTATCTACACTGATGCTGACACACCTTCCGCACTTTGGTGATTTATCAGAACTTGAGAAGGATGCTAAACAACATTTTGATGGGGAAGTGATGCTTGCATCTACGGGGCTCGTGTGGAATTCCGAAAAATAGTTATAATGAAAAACCAGAACGATGATACCGTTCTGGTTTTTTTAATGTGAGGTATGCAGCGGGCAGGGTCTCGATCGCTTCAGCGCTTGTCGAGGCTAAACGGGCGCTTCCGCTTTTCGTGTCTAGCTGCGCGGGCCAAATCCTCCGGCTGTTTCGCCCAATCGAATGAGACAAAAAGCGTCTCATTCGATTGGGCTCCAACATCCTGCGGATTTAAGCAGGCCCGTTCCGCTTTTCATGATCTAGCTGCAGTGGGCAGACACTCGGTCACTTCACCCTATAACTCGAACACAAAGAGCGTGTTCAAGTTATAGGGCTCCAGTGCCTGCCGTGTCTATACGGAGGCTTCCGCTTTTCATGTCTAGCTGCGACTTGCAGAAACTGCGATATTTCGCTCTTTCACCAGAACACAAAGGGCGTGTTCTAGTTCAAGAGCTCCAATATCTCCGTTTCTAAACGCTCGTCTTCGCTTTTCGTGTCTAGCTGCGACTCGCAGAAACTGCGATATTTCGCTCTTTCACCAGAACACAAAGGGCGTGTTCTAGTTCAAGAGCTCCAATATCTCCGTTTCTAAACGCTCGTCTCCGCTTTTCGTGTCTAGTTGCAGCGCACAGCCTCTCGATCGCTTCACCCTCTAAAATGAACACAAAGACCGTGTTCTTTTTAGAGGGCTCCAGCGCTTGTCGAGGCTAAACGGGCGCTTCCGCTTTTCTTTATTCCCCTAATGTTGAGTCTAGTTTTCCGTTCATGTCCATTAGGAAGCCGATTTCTCGGCCGAGTAGTCTGGCTAGTTCTTTGGATTTTTTTTCGCCTTCGGATTTGATTTGTTCGATGGTTAGGCTTGAGTTTAGGTTTGATGCCCCTACGATGACGGGGATTTCACCTTTTTCGTAATAAACGATTTTCATAATGCTCCTCCTCAAAGTACGTTTGTTTACAATATTCGTAGAGCGAAAGCGGGGAAAGGGTAGTGTAGGTGGGGTTTTTCGTTCTTTTGTCAGGGTGTCATAAGTATCAGGTTTTGATTCCTTACTGATATTTCATTAGAATAGAAGAAGAATATACAGGAGGTAAGGCTATGCTTTATATAGATAATGAAAACATCATGGATGCGGGGCTTAATCTGGCAATAGAGGAATACATTTTGAAGGAGCTTGATCCTGAGGAAACGTACTTGTTGTTTTACTCGATGAATCCGACAGTGATTGTAGGAAAAAACCAGAATACTATTGAGCAGATTGATACGAGTTATATACGCGAAAATAACGTGGATGTGATCCGTCGTCTTTCTGGTGGTGGGGCCGTCTATAACGATCAAGGTAATTTAAGCTTTAGTATTATTACAAAGGATGATGGAAACAGCTTTCATAACTATAAGAAGTTTACGGATCCGGTTGTGAAGGCTCTTGGTAAGCTTGGTGTCGACGCAGAGCTAAGTGGACGAAATGATTTGCTCGTGAATGGCAAGAAAATTTCAGGTAATGCTCAGTTTTCGACAAAAGGTAGAATGTATAGTCATGGTACGCTCATGTTTAATGTCAACTTAGAGAATGTCGTAAAAGCACTTAAAGTTAACAAAGAAAAAATCGAGTCGAAAGGGATTAAATCGATTCGAAGTCGTGTTACGAATATTAGTGAGCATATGGATCGGGAGATGACGCGAGAAGAGTTTAAACAAACGCTACTTCATTATATTTTCGAAGAGAAAGAGGAGATCCCCTCTTATAATCTGAAGGAAAAGGATTGGGAGGCGATTCACAAAATTGCTGAAGAGCGCTATAAAAATTGGGACTGGAATTATGGTCGTTCACCGAAGTTTAATGTTCAGCATTCCAAACGCTTTCCGATTGGTTCGATTGATGTTCGACTTGAAGTTAAAAAAGGATACATCGAACAGGCTACCATTTTTGGAGATTTCTTTGGTGTTGGCGATGTAAAAGAACTTGAAAACAAATTAGTTGGTGTTCGCTATGAACCTGGTTCATTGGAAGAAGCGCTTCAAAATTTAGATGTTTCTCATTATTTTGGGAAAATAACAAAAGAAGAGTTTATCGATCTTCTTTATTAAATGAAAGAAGCTGGGAGACCAGCTTCTTAATTTTTTTATTTCTTGTGAGATTGGCTTTCTAACTAGCTTACTAAAACATGGGAGTATTGGTTTTATTACGATCTTCCCAAAAAAATACTTTTGCTGTTTTGATTAAAATTATGAACTTTGCTCTGTTCCCCTTGCTACTGAAATTTTCTTCCAATATAATATATTTAGAAAATTAAAAATGAATGATTACTCATTCACATAGGAGGAGAGCGAATGAATTTATCTCAGCAATTAAAAGAGACAGCTGCCACTTATCCTGAGAAACAGGCATACATTTATCAAGATAATGCTGTATCTTACAAAGAGTTTGAGCATAAGGTTTCTATGTTTGCTGCCAATTTATCGGCAGAAGGAGTAAAGAAAGACGATCATGTTGCCCTTATTTTAGGAAACTCGCCGGAATTTCTAATTAGTTATTACGGTGCATTAAGAGCGGGTGCAGTCATCATTCCAATCAATCCTATCTATACCCCTGATGAAATCGGCTATCTCCTTCATAATGGAGATGTGAAAGCAATCGTGACGTTAGAGCAGGCACTACCTCTCGTTGAAAAAATGGCCGATCAACTTTCTGGTGTAGGTCTTGTTGTTTATACAGGAGAGGGAACAGAAAGTAGAATGATTTCAAACATTAAATTGAAAACGTTTACAAATATGCTTAAAGATCACGATAAGTCACTACCGGAAATAACCATTAATGAAGATGATCTTGCTGTTATTCTTTATACATCCGGTACTACCGGAAAACCAAAAGGTGCTATGCTTACCCATAGGAATATATTTAGCAATGCTTCAGATACAGGATCATATCTCCAAATCTCCTCTCAGGATGTGGTGATTACAGCCCTTCCGATGTTTCATGTATTCTGCATGACTGTTTCAATGAATGCACCGCTTATATCAGGCGGAACCATTGTCATCCTCCCTAAGTTCAGTCCTCAAGAAGTTTTTCGTGTTGCTGAGAAATACAAAGCAACAATTTTCGCTGGTGTACCAACAATGTATAATTTCCTCTATCAATATCCTGAAGGCCGTGCTGAATATTTTCAACATATGCGTATTTGTATTTCTGGAGGGTCTTCCTTGCCTGTCGCCCTTCTTCACCGTTTTGAAGAAAAGTTTAATGTCCGCATTTCTGAGGGATATGGGTTATCAGAAGCGGCTCCCGTTACGTGCTTCAATCCATTAGACCGACCTAGGAAAGCTGGTTCAATTGGTCGTAACATTACTAATGTCGAAAACAAAGTAGTTGATGAACTTGGGCAAGAGCTTTCGGTAGGGATGATTGGTGAACTGGCAGTTAAGGGGCCTAATGTGATGAAGGGGTATTATAAGATGCCGGAGGATACAGCCGTTACCCTTAAAGAAGGGTGGCTATTTACAGGCGATTTAGCAAGAATGGATGAAGAGGGATACTTCTATATAGTGGATCGCAAAAAAGATATGGTAATCGTCGGAGGTTACAACGTTTATCCAAGAGAAGTAGAGGAGGTTCTTTACAAGCACCCAGAAATTGTAGAGGCTGCAGTTGTCGGGATACCTGATCCGAATTTTGGGGAAGCTGTGCAGGCTTTTGTTGTAACGAAGCAAAAGATTTCAGAAGAAGAAGTTATGAGCTTTTGCAAAGAACATTTAGCGAAATATAAGTGTCCCACGACAATCGAATTCATTGAAGAACTTCCGAAAAATACGACTGGGAAAATTCTGAGAAAAGCCCTTAGAAAACAAATGAACGTCTAAACAAAAAAGCTGATCCTATTGGGATCAGCTTTTTATTATGAATAATCAGAAAACAATTGATATTTATATGACAATAAAATATAATGACGTTAAATAAACGTTATATAGGTGGTGTGTGGAATAGTGATAACTTCGGAAGCTCAAATGGATCAGTTTATGGATCGTATTGATAATGGAGAAAAGATTGAAGCGGATGATTGGATGCCAGATGATTATCGAGAAGCCTTGATTAGGTTAATTTCAATGCATGGAATTAGTGAAATTATGGGGGCGTTGCCAGAGAAAGAATGGGTTCCTAAAGCCCCTACCCTTTATAGGAAACTTGCGATCATGGCGAAAGTACAGGACGAAATGGGGCATGGACAGCTACTGCTCCGTGTAGCTGAGGATTTAATGGAACCACTAGGAAAAGGACGCGATGACATTATGCAGGATCTTTTTTCTGGAAGGTTGAAATTTCATAATGTTTTTCATATGGAGGCGCCGACTTGGGGAGATGCCGGAGTGATTGCTTGGTTAGTAGATGGTGCGGCAATTATTTCGCAAACGATGATGTTAGGAACTTCTTATGGACCGTATGGCCGTGCTTTGAAACGCATCTGTGCGGAAGAGGTGTTTCATGCTCAGCATGGGGAAAGCATTATTATGGCTCTAGCGGAAGGAACTAAAGAACAGCGTGCCTTGTTACAAAATTCTATTAATAATTGGTGGCCATCTCTTCTTATGTTTTTTGGACCGAAATCAAAAGCGGATACTGGTCATACGAATCAGGATAAGAATATGCGCTATAAGCTTCGAACGAAAACAAATGAACAGCTGAGACAGGAGTTTCTTACGAAGTATGTTCCAAGAGTTTGGGCGTTGGGATTAACCATACCAGATGAGACGTTAACGTTTGATGAAGCAACTGCTGAATGGACGTATCAGCAGCCGGATTGGCAAGAATTTAAGCAAATTGTTACTGGAAATGGACCTAAATCGAAAGAGCGATTAGCACTTCGCGTTCGTTCATATGAGATGAATAGCTGGGTAAGAGATGCACTCGGTTCAAGCGTAAAAACGAATTTAGTGAGGTGATAGGGTGTGAGTGAAGAAAATAATCAGTTTTATGAAGTTTATGAGGTTTTTAGTAAGAAGACGGATACCGCATCACTACAGCATCAGTTTAGTCTTCTTGCACCTAATCGTGAACTCGCCTTTATTATGGCGAAAGAAAATTTTTTTCGGAGAGAGCAGGTAGCTGATATTTGGGTAGTGAAACGTGATCATATTAAACGGATGAGTCAAGAGGAACGAGAGGCAATGAAGCATCTGGAGAAGAATTATCGTGAGACTAAGGGATACGGCTATTTAAGGAAAAAGTGGCGTCAGTATGAGCAAGAACAGCTCACTGAAAAAGACATTATGGGAGGAGGCGAGGGGTAATGAAATCTGAGGAATATCAACAATGCTTAATTGAACTAATCTATCAATTAGCAGATGATGACTTTATTCTAGCTTATCGAGGTTCAGAATGGCTCGGCCTCGCTCCTCATATCGAAGAAGATGTGGCGTTTGCATCGATTAGCCAGGATTTAATGGGGCATGCAGCGCTTTATTATTCATTGTTAGAAGAACTTGGTGAAGGCGAGGCTGATGTTTTAACACATCAACGATCAAGTGAGCATTTTCGTAATTCAGTGCTTGTGGAGTTACCGAATGGAACGGGGACCTATTTAGAAAACCCTTCGTATGATTGGGCTTTTACTGTTGTCCGAAATTACTTTTATACTCTCGCAAAAAAAATCCGGCTTGATTCTATAAAACAAGAATCCTATGAGCCTCTTCAACACATTGTTCAAAAAATCTCTATTGAAATGAGCTACCATATGATGCACTGGGAAGTGTGGTATGGACAGCTAATGAATAGTACTTCTGAAGCGAGGAACAGAATGGAGAAGGCGATCAGCACCGTGCTTGAAGATCTAGGTGGCGTTTTTTCATACGGTCGTTTAGGAGATCAAATGGTGCACCTCTCGCTTATTGAAGGCGAGGAAATTCTTAAGCAACGTTTTATCGAATACTTAAATAAAAAAGAGTCTACTTTTTCAATGGGCATGAAGCAAGGAGATGGACGAAACGGGATTCATACAACGCATTTAATGACAGCATTGGTTACTCTTTCAGAAGTCTATCAATCTGTGCCAGCAGCTGAGTGGTAAGGAGGGGGGACAACATAGAATGTTTCTTAAAGAAAGAGTCATGGAGGTTCTTGAAACTGTAAAGGATCCTGAAATTCCAGTTGTAAGCGTTGTCGATCTTGGGATAATACACGAAGTTCACACCTCCAATCACCGAGTGACAATTGAAGCTATGCCGACATTCTCTGGCTGCCCTGCCCTAGATATGATCAAAAGGAATATTGAGTTGGCTGTAGAAAGTATTCCTGAAGTGGATTTTGTAACTGTCACTTTCATTCGGTATCCGATCTGGACAACGGACCTTGTTTCTACAAAAGGAAGAGAAGCGTTGAAAAAGTTTGGCATTGCTCCCCCGGAAGAACACGATGGGAAGGAATGGAGAGTACCCTGTCCTTATTGTGAATCAGTTTATACAACGATGGACAATATTTTTGGGCCAGCTGCTTGTCGAAGTATATTGTATTGCAGGTCGTGTAAGAATCCATTTGAAGCGATGAAGCCTGTATCGATTTAATTAAAATGAGAGAGGTTGATGAAGAATGGTCAAATTAATCGCATTGTACAAACAACCGGAAAATGCTCAAAAGTTCGATGAACACTACTTTAATACACATGCTCCGATTACATCAAAAATTCCCGGTCTTAAAAAAATGGAAGTAACTAAAATAGTTGGTTCACCAATGGGGAAAAGTGACTACTATCTTATGTGTGAAATGTATTATGAAGATCACGAAGCGATGAAAGCTGGTATGAAGTCGCAAGAAGGAAAAGCCTCAGGGAAAGATTTGATGGGGTTTGCGGGAGATCTTGTCACACTAATGGTTGGCGAAGAAGTTGGAGAGACAGCAGATACAAAGTAGAAGAGGCGGTGTTAATAAAATGTTCGAAACGATTGAGTATGAAGTGAAAGATCGTGTAAGTTGGATTCGTCTAAATCGACCAAATAAATTGAATGCGTTTACATCTTTGATGAACAAAGAAGTAGCGAAAGCGGTCAATCAAGCAACAAACGATCAAGAGGTTCGCTGCATTGTTATTACAGGTAATGGAAGAGCTTTCTGTTCTGGTCAAGATTTAGGTAGCGTTGAAGAAGGTGTGGATCATGCGGAAATGCTCAGATCTACTTATAACCCAATGGTGAAAGAAATAACGTCATCAAGTAAGCCGGTGATCGCTGCTGTGAATGGAGTAGCGGCGGGTGCTGGAATGAGTCTTGCTCTAGCGTGTGATTTTCGGTTAGCTCATGAGCGTGCAAGCTTTATTGAGGCTTTTGTTCATGTTGGGCTTGTTCCTGATTCTGGGAGCACTTACTTTCTACCGCGCTTACTTGGTCATGCGAAAGCACTGGAGCTTGCTATGCTTGGAGAGAAAGTAAGTGCTGCAGATGCCAAAGAGCTTGGTCTTGTGACAGACATGTTCTCAAATGAGTATTGGGAGCAAGGAATGAATCAGTTTGCCAATCGCTTAGCTAGTCTTCCTCCTAAAGCGGTGCAGCACATTAAGCAAAACTTTCAAAGAAGTTGGGAAAGTAATCTTGATGAAGTACTTGAGATGGAAGCTGTGACTCAAGGAGAAGCCGGAAAAACGAACGATCATCTTGAAGGCATTCAAGCTTTTACCGAGAAACGTAAACCAGTTTTTCACGGCAGTTAAGTTATGAGAGAAAAAAGCAGGGAAATGGGGGTAAATCAAGAATAGATGCTATAGAGTGAAAGTAGCCGTGGTGGTTGATTGCGCAATCAGCTCCCCCGGCTCTTTCCTATGCTTACAAACATAGAGGAGGTTTTTTTAATGGCTGTCGTTACATATGAAATGAAAAACCATGTGGCATACGTAATGTTAAATCGTCCAGATGTATTAAACTGCTTTAATTATGAAACACTCTCAGTTCTTCAAGGCATTGTTGATGATATTTACTCGGATCGAGAGGTACGTGCCGTTATTTTTATGGGAGCTGGTGAAAGGGCTTTCAGTGCAGGGGCGGACTTAAAAGAAAGGCGGACACTTTCTGAGAGTGAGGTGCGGCGAAATGTGAAGAAGATTCGTGAGGTTTTCTCCTCTGTTGAATCGCTTCCCCAGCCAACGATCGCTGCGCTGAATGGTTTTGCTTTTGGGGGAGGGTTTGAGCTCGCTCTTGCATGTGATTTTCGATTTGCCGTCGAAGGAACAAAAATGGGCTTAACTGAAACGAGCCTTGGCATCATACCTGGTGCGGGAGGAACGCAACGTTTACCTCGTTTGATTGGAACAGCGAAAGCGATGGAATTAGTTTTAACTGCTCGCAAACTATCATCTGTAGAAGCATACGACTACGGAATTTTAAACGGTGTTACGACTCGTGAGAATTTACTAGGTAAGTGTGAAGAGCTAGCGAGAGAGATCTGTCAAAATGCTCCTGTTGCGGTACAGCAGGCGAAATTTGCCGTTCGTGAAGGTATGAATGTAGACCGTCATACTGGTATGGCTATTGAATCTAAAGCATATGAAGTAACGATTCCAACAGAGGATCGTCTCGAAGCGTTAGATGCTTTTGCAGAGAAAAGAAAACCAGTGTTTAAAGGAAAGTAAAAGTTGCTTTGGACCAATGGCTCTGGTAGTATAACATCATATTTAGGCGACGTATTCATAACGGAATGAAGTTATGACGAGCGGGGGTATGATGATGAGTGAAGGTTTAAATACAAGATCAATGATTTTTACACTGTATGGAGAATATATCAGACATTATGGAAATGAAATTTGGATCGGAAGTCTGATTCGTCTTTTGAAAGAGTTTGGTCATAACGATCAATCTGTTCGAGCGGCCATTTCAAGAATGAGTAAACAAGGTTGGGTGGAATCCAGGAAAGAAGGTAACAAAAGTTTTTATTACTTAACAGATCGCGGTGTTAAAAGGATGGATGAGGCTGCGCGAAGAATATTTAAGCTTCAACCTTCAGAGTGGGACGGAAGATGGCGAATGTTGCTTTATAACATTCCTGAAGAGAAACGTCATATTCGCGATGAGCTGCGTAAAGAGCTAGTGTGGAGCGGCTTTGGAAGTTCTTCTGCTAGTTTATGGCTATCTCCCAACCATCTTGAAGAACAGGTAAATTTGCTAATTGAGAAATATGATATTCGCGATTATATCCATTTCTTTATAGCCGATTACAAAGGACCGCACGAGAGCATGGCTCTTGTAGAGGAATGCTGGGATTTGAACGAAATTAGTAAGAAATATCGTGAATTCATCCAAATGTATAGTGAGCGCTATGTGATTGATCGAAGTAAAATTGAAAAAGGTAAGATGAGTGATGGGGAGTGCTTTGTTGAACGGGCAAAGCTAGTTCATGAATATAGAAAATTTCTCTTCGTTGATCCAGGACTTCCCTCAGAACTATTACCTGAAGAGTGGCCGGGCGAGTATGCGGCTACGTTATTTAGTGATTATTATAGAACACTTGCCCAGCCGGCTTCTCGCTTCTTTGAAGAAATCTTTAAAGAAGGAAATGAGTTAACAAACAAAGATAACGGTTATGATGCCTTACAGCATCCTCTCTTAACGGATCGCCTATAAAAAGAAGGAACGGAGGATTAACCTCCAGTTCCTTCTTTTTTCTATTCTTTTATTTCGAACGAGCTCTCTTTAAATTCTTTCCCTTTTGTTTTATAAGTTTCAATGGTTAGCTTGATCAGCTCTCTATCTTTATCTGTCAATTCACGAATTACTTTACCTGGTGAGCCAAGCACCATGCTGTTTGGCGGGATTTTTTTACCTGATGGAATGAGTGTATGTGCCCCAATTAAAGAACCTTCTCCTATATCAGCTCCATCAAGAATGATCGCGCCCATTCCGATTAAAGCACCTTTTCGAATGGTGCAACCATGAAGAATGGCGTTATGACCAACTGATACCTCATCCTCAAGAACGAGAGGATACCCTTCAAATAGATGACAGGTGCAATTGTCCTGAATGTTGCATCCTTTCCCGATACTAATCGGTGCTTCATCACCTCTTAAAACAGCGTTAAACCAAACTGTAGAGTCCTCTCCGATTGAGACATCTCCGATGATTTTTGCGCCGGGTGCGACAAAAACATTTGGAGCGAGAGTAGGTGCTATACGATTATACGAAAATAACATAGTTGCTCTCCCTTCTTTTTTAGCTTACAAACTATTTTTTCATTGTTTCAAAATAGAAGTTTCATATTAAGCAGGAATTATGTTGATCTTCTTTGAATGTTATTAATAAGTATAACACGAATGTTTTATTTCGTATCATTATCGTTATATGAATGAAAGGAGGGATATAAATGAAAAGAGTCTGTCAGCTATTTTCCATTCGTTATCCAATTATACAGGGGGGAATGGGGAATATTTCGAGTCCGATTCTTGCATCGGCGGTATCTGAAGCAGGAGGACTAGGAACGATTGGAACTGGAACGCTTAGTCTTGAAGAAGTGGAGAGCCTCCTTCTTGATATGAAACAGCGAACAGCTAAACCATTTGCTCTCAACATACCAATTACTGTTACAACAGATTTAAAGGGGATGTGTGAACTTGCAGTAAAACATGCTGTTCCTATTGTTTCTCTTTCCGCAGGAAATCCTGCACCTTATGTTCCCTTTCTTAAAGAGTGCGGTATAAAAGTTATTTGTGTAACAGCTAGTGTCAAACAAGCGAAAAAAGCAGAAGAATCCGGTGCAGATTTAATCGTAGGAGAAGGGTATGAAGCAGCTGGAATTAATTCTCCACTTGAGATTACTACGATGACCCTGATTCCTCAGCTCGTCGCAAGTGTGCAAATACCAGTTATTGCAGCAGGTGGAATTGGAGATGCTAGAGGGTTTGCTGCAGCCTTAGCTCTTGGGGCAGAAGGAGTACAGATGGGTACACGATTAATTGCGACAGAAGAATCGCCATATCATGAGCGATATCTAACAAAGCTTCTAGAAGCTAACGATACTGAAACAGTTATCGTTGGGAGATCTGTTGGAAAAGTGAGAAGGGTTTTGAGAACTGAATACGCAGATCAGTTATTAAAAGCTGAATTAAGTGGAGTAAAGCCTGAAGACTTTGCGGCGATGACTGATGAAGAGAAACATCGGATAGGAGCAGTAGAAGGACGACTTGGAGATGGATTTATTAATGGAGGACAAATAAGTGGGATAGTCAAATCTATTCCTTCTGTCCAGAAACTATTTGAAGACATGGTTGAAGGAGCATTACTAATTTATAAAAATAAATTGGAAGAGTTTGAGAAAATATCTATGAAGAAGTAGTCATATATCAAGTGTTATTTTTAAAATATATTAAATAATTCCAATTGTTTGAATACTCGTTGACAAGCTAGAATAGCAAGTGTACCATAACGATACGATATCCCGGTTTAGTCAAGGCTTTTCAGTGGATAAAGAATATAACAACAATAAGTTTAGAAAACTTATTAGGGGGAGGACAGGCGTTTGAGATCCTGGAAAAAATGGTTAGGTATTTCTCTAGTTAGTGTGATGGCTCTTACGGGTTGCGGAACGAACAATTCCTCATCAAACACGGATTCTAGTAGTGGCGAAGCAGAGGATAAGGAGTCTTATACAATTGGCGTGACTCAAATTGTTGAACATCCTTCTCTAGATGCTGCTTATGAAGGATTTAAAATGGCGCTTGAAGAGAATGGATTTAAAGAAGGCGAGAACATTTCCTACGATGTTCAAAATGCGCAGAACGATATGAACAATAGCAATACGATTGCACAAAATCTAGTTGGAGATGAAGTCGACCTAATCTTTGCTAATTCAACACCAAGTGCACAATCTGCATTAAATGCGACCTCAGATATTCCAATTCTTTTCACCTCCGTGACTGATCCAGTCGGTGCAAAGCTTGTTGAAGATTTTGATAAGCCGGGAGAGAACATTACGGGAACGACTGATACACATCCAGAAGCCATCCCGAAAACAATTGAATTTATAGCAAGTGAATTTGACGCAAAAAATGTAGGACTCATTTACAATGCTGGTGAACAAAATTCTGTTGCGCAAGTGGACATTGTAAAAGAAGCGATGGAAGGTACAGGTATGAAGGCTGTTGAGAAAAGTGTTTCTACTTCAGCTGAAGTGAAACAGGCTGCAGAAGCACTTGTTGGTAAGGTGGACGTGATCTACATTGTAACTGACAATACTGTCGTATCAGCACTTGAGTCGGTTATCAGCGTAGCGAATGATAAAGATATCCCGATGTTCGCAGGAGAATTCGATTCTGTTAGCCGAGGAGCATTTGCAGCATATGGCTTTGAATATAAAGATATTGGATATGAAGCTGGCCTGATGGCTGCGAAAATTTTGAAGGGGGAAGAGACGACGGCAGATATCCCCGTTCAATACCCTCAGAATTTAAAACTTAAAATGAATCAAACAGCGGCAGAAGAAATGGGCATCGAAGTGAAGACAGAATGGGAAGAGATGGGGGAATATATCGAGTAGATCATTAGGTTCGAAAAAGAGAGAGTTTTCTTTTTCGAACCTATTTTTATCAGATGGACGATGATCGTGCTTTCAAATGAAAAGGAAGAGGAGGGCGCTTAAAATGGGCTCAGCAATGTTTGGGGCAATAGAATCTGGCATTATATATGCCATTATGGCACTTGGAGTGTATTTATCGTTTCGAATTCTTGATTTTCCAGACTTAACTGTTGATGGAAGCTTCGTAACAGGGGCGGCCATTGCTGCTATTCTGATTGTAAATGGGACAAATCCCTTTTTTGCTACGCTTGTAGCCATTGCAGCTGGTTTCTTAGCGGGTTGTGTGACGGGTCTTCTACATACTAAGGGGAAGATTAATCCTCTTCTTGCGGGAATCTTAATGATGATTGCCCTTTACTCAATCAATTTGAGAATAATGGGGAGATCGAACGTTCCGCTATTAAATGAAGAATCCATTTTCACAAAGATAGAAGGTTTTTTTGAGACATCTGGACTTGATTCGGTTTTAAATAATATGGCGTCAAGTATTGGCTTAGGAAATCTCACTTCAACATGGGCTATATTAATAAGCATGCTTGTTGTTACGACAGTGATTAAAATTTTGACTGATCTTTTCTTACGTACTCAAATTGGTCTTGCCCTTAGAGCGACAGGTGACAATAAACGTATGATTCGGAGTTTCTCAGCAAATACGGATGGGCTAACAATTATTGGACTTGGACTTTCAAATGCACTTGTTGCGTTAGCAGGAGCGTTAATTGCTCAGTATAGTTCATTTGCAGATGTGGGTATGGGAATCGGAATGATCATTATTGGTCTTGCGTCGGTTATTATTGGGGAGGCTATCTTTGGAACAAGGACGATAGCTGTGACCACATTCGCTGTTATAGGTGGTGCAATTGTCTATCGTATTGTTGTGAGTCTTGCCCTCCGAGTGGATTTTCTTGAAACAGGTGACATGAAATTAATTACCGCAGTTATCGTTATTGCTGCACTTGTTCTTCCGCAATTAATTGATGGGCAGAAGGAGCGAAACCGTAAAAAGCGAAAACGCCTCCGGCAAGAAGTGAAATTGAAAGAAATGAAGGAGGGGGAGGAAGGGTATGCTTCAACTAAATCAAATTCACAAAGTATTTAACGAAGGGACTCTTGATGAAAAAGTAGCGTTAGAAGACATTAACCTAACCCTTAAAACCGGCGATTTTGTAACCGTTATTGGAAGTAACGGGGCTGGTAAATCGACTTTAATGAATATGGTATCTGGCGTCTTAACACCTGACGTTGGGGACATATTCATTGATGAAAAAAAGATTACAAGTTTACCAGAATATAAGCGGTCAAAATTGATCGGGCGTGTTTTTCAGGATCCGATGGCTGGAACAGCGCCATCGATGACGATACAAGAAAATTTAGCATTAGCTTATAATCGAAATCGGAGACGAACGTTAATGAAGGGCGTGACGAAGAAACTGAAAACAACTTTTCAGGAAGCGCTCGAAACACTTCACCTCGGCCTTGAAGATCGCTTATCCGCAAAAGTTGGTTTGCTTTCAGGAGGAGAAAGACAAGCTCTCTCCTTATTAATGGCGACCTTTACAGAACCAAAAATGCTTTTATTAGATGAACATACTGCAGCACTTGACCCAGCAAGAGCAGCCCTAATCACAAAACTAACCGGAGAAATTGTGGAGCGAACGAACTTAACGACACTCATGGTTACTCATAATATGCAACAAGCCTTAGATTTAGGGAACCGTTTAATTATGATGGATAGCGGTAAAATTATCTTAGAAGTAGAAGGAGAGGATAAACAGAACTTAACGATTGAAGCGTTACTTCATGAATTCCAGCGAATAAAAGGGGCCAAAATGACAAATGATCGCGCCCTGTTAGGATAGTGAAGTTAGATAATAAGAGTAAGAGCCCCCACTTAGCGAAATATGAAGTGGGGGATTTGTTCCTATAATACCTCGTCAATTGACTCATAATCTTGAAGTTCACTTTATTGTTTTGATTTTTTTGACAATTTATTGACGGTTAATATACGCAATGTTATTATATCGTTAAATAAACGTCATATATTATAGTGTGATGTTAAAGGGGTGAAGCAGGTGAAGAGTGGTATTACGATCGGCCAAAGTGCTGTTATTCAAATAGAGGTAACCCCTGACATGTATGCAAAATTTGAAGGGAAAGTAGTCCATAAGGCATATTCAACTGTTTCGATGGTTTACCATATGGAATGGGCAGCAAGACAGCTAATTCTTCCTTTTCTTGAAAAAGAAGAGGAAGGTATTGGTGGGGGTGTTGAAGTAAAACATCTAGGGCCAGCTTGCGAAGGACAAATGGTCGAGATCTTTGCCGTTATCATTTCGCTAACACACAAATCTGTCATTAGTCGAGTAGACGTGAAAAGAGGATCAGAACTTATCGGGACAGGGAAAGTGATTCAGTTCATTCTTCCTAAGAACGTTATCGATGAAAAATTAGCAAGAGCTAAAATGTAAGCGATTTCATAAAGGGGTGATAATCGTGTTTGATCGAATCATAGAGCATGAACAGTTACTTTTTTGTAATGATGTCGATACAGGTCTTAAAGCCATCATTGCCATACATAACACAACGCTTGGTCCGGCGCTTGGAGGCTGTAGAATGAGACCTTATGAAACGGTCGATGATGCGATAGAAGATGTGTTAAGGCTGTCAAAAGGGATGACATATAAATGCGCTGCAGCAGACGTTGACTTTGGTGGTGGAAAAGCAGTCATCATCGGGGATCCGTTAAGAGATCGAACTCCAGAGCTTTTTCGCGCATTTGGCCAGTTTGTCGAATCGTTGAACGGACGGTTTTACACTGGTACAGATATGGGAACGACTCCTGATAATTTCGTTCATTCATTAAGAGAAAGCAGCTGCATTGTCGGTGTTCCGGAAGAGTATGGCGGAAGTGGAGATTCGTCTGTTCCAACCGCTAACGGTGTGGTCTATGGAATACAGGCTACAAACAAAACTGTGTTTGGTTCAGAAGAGCTAGGAGGGCGCACTTACGCTATTCAAGGGCTTGGGAAAGTTGGATATAAAGTAGCTGAACTGCTTCTAGAGCAAGGTGCAGATTTAATTGTTTCAGATATTAATCAGCATGCGATCGACCGTTTGATTCAAAGGGCTATTGATCTAAACCGTGGGGTGAAGGTTGTTTCTGGAGACGAAATCTATGAAGCGAATGCTGATGTATTTGTCCCTTGCGCCCTTGGAGGAATTATTAATGACCAAACGATTCATAAGCTTAAAGTACGGGCAGTTGTTGGATCTGCTAACAATCAGCTTTTAACAAATGAGCATGGTGATTTGTTAAATGAACGCGGCATTCTTTATGCTCCTGATTATATTGTAAATAGCGGCGGTTTGATTCAAGTATCTGACGAGCTTTATACGCCAAATCCAAAACGAGTATTGCAAAAAACGAAAGCCATTTATGACACCTTGCTATCAATCTTTGAGCAAGCAGAGACGCATTCTTTTTCTACGATAAAAGCAGCGAATCTTTTTTGCGAAAAGCGTTTGGAAAGTAGAAAACGAAGAAATAGTTTTTTTGCACATAAGAAACCTGGAAAATGGACAGTTCGCTCTTAAAATAGAATGAAAGGTGGATGTCAATGGATCTAGCTGAGCAGTTTCCGTTGAGACAACTCGTTAATGGGGAAGGTAGGCAATTGGAAGAAAGTGAATATGTCACAGTAGAGAACGCCAGGCGCTTTTATGAGCAAATGACGTTCTCACGCATGTTTGACCGAAAAGCAGTCAATCTTCAGCGTCAGGGACGAATTGGTACGTATGCTCCATTCGAGGGTCAGGAAGCTTCTCAAATCGGAAGTGCTCTTGCTTTAGAAGATGGAGACTGGATGTTCCCAACGTATCGCGATCATGCTGCAACAGCTGCTTTCGGACATTCCCTCGTTAATATTTTTCTATATTGGAAAGGTTGTATTGAGGGGTGTGTCCCACCAGAGGGTAAACATATTTTCCCGCCATCTGTACCTATCGCATCGCAAATTCTTCATGCTACAGGTACAGCGTGGGCGGAGATGAAAAAAGGAAGCGATCGAGTTTCTATAGTGTATTTCGGTGACGGTGCAACATCTGAAGGGGATTTTCATGAAGGGCTAAACTTTGCAAGTGTGTTTCAAATCCCAGTTGTATTCTTTAACCAAAACAACGGGTATGCGATCAGCGTTCCTCTTGAAAGACAAATGAACTCTAAGACGATAGCTCAGAAATCACTTGGTTATGATATGCCAGGCGTACGAGTGGACGGCAATGATGTCTTTGCTGTTTATAGTGAAACATTGAAAGCCGTCGAGCGAGCGAGAAAGGGCGAAGGGCCAACGTTAATTGAGGCCGTTACGTGGCGCTATGGGGCACACACGACGACAGATGAGCCTTCGAAATATCGCGATCAGGGGGAAAGTGAACGGAGAAGACAGATGGAAGATCCAATTAAGAGAGTGGAGGAATATCTTAAAGCTCGCAATGCTTGGGAATCTGAGTGGGTGGAACAGCTCAAGAACGAAGCAGAAGATCGATTAAATACTGCTGTCTCGGAAATGGAAAAGACAAAGAAATCAGATGAAGCTCTTATGTTTGATCATGTGTTCGGCACTAGCGTTTGGCCAGTACAGGAACAAAAAGAGCGCTTTTTTCACAAGGAGAGTGAAAAATGAGTATAGCGGTGAATATGAAAAAGCTAACGATGGTGCAGGCCATTACGGAAGCTTTAAAGGTGATGCTTGAAGAAGATGAGTCCGTTCTTGTACTAGGGGAAGATGTTGGGAGAAATGGCGGTGTTTTCAGAGCCACAGATGGGCTTTATGAACTTTTTGGTGATGACAGAATCATAGACACGCCGCTTGCAGAGTCAGGCTTAATAGGAACTTCGATAGGACTTGCGATGAATGGTTTTATACCAGTTGTGGAGATTCAGTTTCTTGGCTTTATTTATCCAGGATTTAATCAAATTATGACACATGCGACGAGAATTCGAACGAGAACACAAAGTCGTTATACAGTACCACTGACGATTCGAGTGCCTTACGGTGCCGGTGTAAGAGCACCAGAAATTCATAGCGATAGTACAGAAGCGCTATTTGCTCACATACCAGGGTTGAAGGTTGTCGTGCCATCAACGCCACATGACGCAAAAGGACTCCTTATTAGCAGTATAAAAGATCCTGATCCAGTCTTGTTTCTTGAGCCTATGAGGATGTATCGCACAGGCAAAGGTGATGTACCAACGGGAAGTTATACGATACCACTAGGCAAAGGGTACAGACGGCGTAATGGTAGTGATGTTTCTCTTTTTGCTTGGGGAGCTATGATGAAAGTGGCTGAGGAAGCTGCTGAAAAAGCAGCTTCCAATGGAATTGAATGTGATGTAATTGACCTCAGGTGTCTCTATCCTCTTGATAAAGAATTGATCTCTGAATCAGTCCAAAAGACTGGGAGAGCGGTTATCATTCATGAAGCTGTCTCGTCTGGAGGAGTAGGAAGTGAAGTTATCTCAATCATTAACGATACTTCGTTTCTCTATATGAAGTCACCGATAAAAAAAGTAACGGGCTACGATGCGCCAGTGCCGTTATTTACGCTTGAAGATGATTATCTACCTGATGCTAGTAAAGTTCTGCAGGCGATTGAAGAAACAGTTCGTTTCTAAAGGAGGGATCGTATATGGACGTGAAATTGCATGACATTGGAGAAGGGATGTCAGAAGGTGAAATTGTACAGCTGCTTGTTAAACCAGGTGATCAAGTCATCATTGATCAGCCGTTGGTCGAAGTGCAGACTGATAAAGTAACCGCTGAGCTTCCATCTCCGCTGGCGGGGAAAGTAGAAAGAATTCATGTAGCGGCAGGTGAAGTGGTTGAAGTGGGCGGTACGTTATTAACCATCTCTCCAATCTCTCAACACGTGGAGCAAACACTTATTCCAAACCGAACGAAACGAATTTTAGCTGCCCCATTCACGAGGAAAATAGCGCGAGAAAATGACGTTGATATCGAGAGGGTAACAGGTACCGGGCCAGGGGGACGCATTACAGACGAAGATGTTTTAAGACATATTGCCACATTACAAAGTCCTCGAGAGCTTCAAGAGCAAGAAAAAGCAAACGAAACGAATCTATTACAAACTGATACCATTCCATTTTCAGCGAGACGGAAACAAATCGCAGCAAAAATGAAAAAATCTACTCTCACAATTCCTCATGTTACACATTTTGACGAAGTAGATGTGACGAATGTATTAGAGATGAAAAAGACACTTCAAGAAAAAAGTGGGGTATCTATTTCTGTTGCTGCCTTTTATATTAAAGCAGTATGCCTTGCACTTAAGGAGTTTCCCATTTTCAATTCGGAATTAAAAGAAGAGGAAGGTCTCATTTATTTAAACCCTAATATCCATATTGGTTTAGCAACGAATACGGAGGAAGGGCTCATTGTGCCTGTTATTCACGACTGTGACAAACTTTCAATTAAAGGCATTCACACTAAGATGAAAAACCTTCATCAATCCGCTATGAGTAATCAGCTCAAAAGCAAAGACCTTTCATCTGGTACATTTACGATTAGTAACGCAGGACCGCTTGGTAGCACTGGGGCTACGCCGATTATTAATTATCCAGAAGCGGCTTTACTTGCTTTCCATAAAACAAAAAAAATGCCAGTTGTTACGGAAAAAGACGAAATTATTATTCGCTCAATAATGTCGATATCAATGACGTTTGATCATCGTATCGCAGATGGAGGGACATCTATGCGCTTTACGAATCGCTTTATTGAATTGATCGAACAACCTTCTCTATTTATAACGGAGCTTGTCTAATGGTTGTAGGTGAGATCATTCATGAAAAAGATGTTGTCGTGATTGGCGCAGGGCCAGCTGGTTATGAAGCCGCTCTTCGACTTGCGAAGCATGGAAGAGACGTTACTATGGTAGATCGATCTCGATCAGGTGGGGAATGTCTGCATAGAGGATGTATACCATCAAAACTACTGGCATCTTCAGCGAGAAAAATGAAGGAAACGGCTCCAGGGGTAACGATAGCTTCATCGTTTTCTATGGAAAAATGGCATAGCGAGAAAAATCGCATGATCGATTCCATGGAAAAAGGTCTTGAGATGCGTTTTAAGTCAAATAACATCGACTGTGTAAAAGGACATGCAGCGTTTTTATCTTCTGAGCGAATTGGTGTAGAACAAGGGGAGAAATTTGAAGTTTGGTCATTTAACGATGCGATTATTGCAACGGGGAGTCGACCAAAAACCCCATCCTTCATTTCAAGCGGAAAAGAAAACATTTTTCCTGTAGAACAGCTCTATACATTATCCTCCCTGCCTAATCGACTTGTTATTTTTGGAGCAGATTATCTTACGGTAGAGGCGGCGAGTACGTTTCGCTCGCTAGGTGTAGAAGTAACGATTGTGACAGACCAAGAAGCGATTCTTTCTGAATGGGATGAAAGCATTCAACGTGAATGCAAAAGGCAATTTAAAAAGCAAAAGGTTCAGGTGTTCAGAGAAGTATCTGATTGCAGTGTAAAGGACGATGGTCTTGGATTGATATTCCGTAACCAAAACGGAGAAAACGTTGAATTAGAAACAGAAATAATTGCCTATTCGATTGGAAGGATTCATAATAGTGATTCGCTTGGATTGGATCAAGCGGGAATTGACTTACATGATGATGGATATATTCACATTTCTGAGGGATGTGAAACGTCAATACCAACGATCTATGCCTGTGGTGATGTAACTGTGGGACCCTCGCTTGCTGCGAAGGGAATTAAGCAGGCCAAGACGGCGGCGGATCGTTGCTGCGGTATAAAAGCCGCTTTTACGCTCGATTGTCTTCCGCAAGTCATCCAAACTCAAATTCCGGTAGCATCTGTAGGTTTAACGGAGAAAGAAGCGAAAGAAGCAGGGTATGAGTTTATGACGGCAAGTTCTTCTATGCAAGCAAATGGTTATGCAACAGTCATGGGCCATACAGAAGGTCGGATCAAAGTCATTCGAGATCGACAGAGTCATGTGCTTCTAGGATTTCATGCTGTGGGTGCTGGTGCTGTTGAACTGATCGAAAAAGCAACGCTAGCTCTTGAGATGGGGGCAAGAGACGAAGATTTTATCTATCCTTATTCCCCGCATCCAGGATATGGTGAAGCCTGGACAGAAGCGGTTGAAATGACTGTTGAATCAGTAGTGAAAACAAAAGTTAGATGATAAAAGACCAGGCGAGCGAATATTTTCGCTCGCCTGGTCTTTTACATGGGGTAATTCAATGTTTTTTAATACTAGTAGTTCATATCCTTGTAAAAATAGCTAGCAAGAGTATAGCAACTAATCCGGTCATGTTGATGATTGTTTGTAGGGAACTGTTTTCGATAAAAAGGTTGATGAAGAAAGAAGCTACTACAATCAGTAGAGTCACTATAAATAAAGCTTTCCTCATCACAAAGACCTCCTAAAGAACTTTCTGAATTAAATGGGGAGAACTATATCTTCCGTATAACTCTCTGTCTTAACGTATAGAACTCGGATAGTGAATGATCATCATAGCTTTACATGATTCACTGTAAGGATTTCGATAATAATGTGGATAATTTGCAGTGAATCTTAAACTTTCTCCATTAGAAATGATGTATGACTGCGTATCGACCTCAAGGGTCATACTGCCTTCTTCAATAAATAAATATTCTTCAACACCATCAGGATGTGGATTAGAATGATAGTCACATCCTGGTTCAAGTTCAATATAAAACGTTTCAAACGATTTTCCTGGTTCCATCGGAAAGAGCGGGACCACCTTCATTTTTCCGCTTTCTTCAATTAATGGTTCGATTTCAGATCGATTGACTTTCTTGATAACAGGCTGTTCTTCATCGATGAATGCCGTGAAAGACACGCCAAGTCCATTTGCAATTTTCCATAGTGTATTAACGGTTGGGTTTGAAGCACCTCGTTCAATTTGAGCAAGCATTGGCTTGCTTACTGAGCATCGAGCGGATAGTTGATCGAGACTTAACTTATTTTCAAGACGAAGCTTTTTTAGTTTTTCGCCAATTTGTTTTGTTAGGGATTGGTTTTCCATTGAATACTCCTCTTTTAGCTGTTACATATTTATCCTTTATATTGAAAAGTTGTTTAATATAACATACAATAAGTTTAATATATTGAACAGTTTAGGGCAATAGGAGGGATAAAGTGGAGGCTATCGTAACAAAGAGTGATTCTGATTTTGTAGATGGATTAAAAGCAGGTGTAAGCATAGCTGTCGGATATATGCCGGTTGCTCTCACATTTGGCTTACTTGCAAGAACAACAGGACTAACGCTTTATGAAGCGGTCCTTATGAGTATTCTCGTCTTTGCAGGTGCTGCTCAATACATTACGCTTAGCTTAATTGCCATTGGGACAGGTGCCTTTGAAATTATTTTTACAATCTTTATTGTTAATATTCGCCACCTATTGATGAGTGCCTCTATAAATGAAAAAGTAGAGGCAGATACTCCATGGAAAAAAGCCGTTTACGCCTTTGGAATTACTGATGAAACGTTTACCGTTTCCGCAACAAAAAAAGGTGCTCTCACGACAGGTTATATGTTTGGATTATGTCTGATTTCCTACTCGAGTTGGGTCATCTTTACAGGGGGAGGATACATTGCTGGGGCAACTCTACCTGAAGTGATTCAGCAGGGTATGAGTGTTGCGCTTTATGCCATGTTTGTAGGGTTACTTATTCCGTCTGCTAAAAAAAGTCGGAAGGTGCTTTTTCTTGCAGGGTTAGCTGCAATATTTAATAGCATTCTTACGTTGGCTCAGTTTCCAACAGGTTGGGCTATCGTGATTGCCACTCTGCTTTCTTCCATAATTGTTGAATGGTTTATAGGGAGGGGAACGAATGAGTAATTCTATGATCTGGCTTATTGTCGGACTTGCAGTTGTCACTTATATTCCAAGAATGATTCCACTCGTATTTTTTAATTCTGATAAAATACCGCCTGTTATTCAAAATGTACTAAAGAACGTTCCCTTCGCGATTTTGGGTGCGCTCATCTTTCCGGGTATTTTAACAATCAATGATGATATGATGTTTGGTGTTATTGGGGCAGTGGCAGCAATCGTTGCAGCATACCTTGGGGCGAATTTAATTGTTGTTGTTATGTTTGCTGTTGCAGTGCTCAGTACGTATGCCTATTTTATTTAGCAAATGTGAAATTAATTGATTTGAATTTTTTGATTTTTGTGATATAAATAAATCAAACCAAATATCGAGAGTTAAAGAGGAGGAATGAAACATGCATTTGTTTCGTATTTTGATGGTTGGGTTTTTCTCAATGACCGCCGTGTCACTCGTCTGGTTCCAATCTGTCGAAGTAATATCCTCATTCATTGACTTTTTCTTTCAAAATAAAAAGTAACGTTTTGTTAAGAGCTTTCTTGAAAGCTCTTTTTTATTTGTTTAGAGCTATGTTCGTTTTTCTCGATTTTTGGTTCATTCGATCGTTCGTCACTGGGGTTAAATGAGCCAAATATCAACAACGTTTATTTTTTTATACAAGCATTACTTTTGCTATACTATCTAAGAAGTTTGAAAGAAGGATTGGACCAAATAGAAAAGGATGTTGCCCTAATGAGATGTATCTCGATTGATATGGATGGAACGCTTTTAACGAATGAACAAACAATCAGCTTTGAGAATGTTAATGCGATTAGAGAGGCACAGAGTCAGGGGATAACGGTTGTACTTAACACTGGACGCGCCTATGATGGTGCGATGAAGCCACTTGAAGGAAGTGGATTGGAAGTTCCTGTTATTTGCTATAACGGCGCAGAGATTCGCTCTGTTGAAGGAGAGATCTTGCACGCCATTTACCTTGATCGTCAGCAAGTCCAATCGATTAAACAAATACTTGATAGTGAAGAGATTTATTATCAGCTATTTACAAATAAAGGTGTTTTCACTCACGATTATGATGGAACGATTGATTTAATCATGGATATGATGAAGAGTTCGAATCCGGCCCTAACTACAGAAGAATTGAAGATTGGAGCAAAGCGTCAGTTCGAAAGCTTATCACTTAAAGCCATTAATGATTTTGATGAACTACTAGAAGATGAAAGCCTTCATGTGTATAAATTCCTTAGTTTCTGTTTTGATGAAAGTCGATTAGGGCGAGCGGCATCTGCAGCTGAAAATGTACAAAAAACTGTGGTTACTTCTTCAGGTAAAGAAAATTTGGAAATTAATCATGAAGATGCTCAGAAGGGACTTGCGCTTGAAACATTTGTAGCACAAATGGGGCTGGATATGAAGCAAACCGCCGCAATTGGCGATAACTATAATGACGTTTCGATGTTCAATAAAGCCTCCTATCCTATTGCAATGGGAAATGCGGACGAGCAAATAAAAAAACAGGCTTCATTTGTTACAAAAACCAATGAGCATGATGGCGTTGCTCATGCCATATATAAATTAATGGACGAAGATTTACTGTCTAATTAACCTTGTGAAAGATGTTTGATTTTTTTCATAACGGGAACCCTCTTTACAGGAAGGGATTCCCAGTTTTTTGGAGGTTTTCCGGGCCCTTGTTTCTGCAGCCTTTGAATTACTCTGCTAAAGGAGCTGGAAAAAATGACATTAAAGCCAACCGAAATTGAAGAAAAAGCAACGTGTCGAATGTGTGAGACTGAGTATACGTGGTTTATTCCAATTGCGAAGGAACATGTATCTATGGAAGAACGGGTTGAGGCAACTGGAATTACGACGAAAAGTAGCCAGGCGCCAATTGTTGAACTGCAAGTTCTTGCAGAGTGTCCCGTTTGTGGGATTCTCAATCGATTTGATCACAGCTATGATCGAACAAACGCATACGCGGAAAGTTAATAAAAGATTTTGGAAGCCGACAGATCACTCTGTCGGCTTTCTATATGGAAAGAGTGAGAGAAAGATTTGGTTAGGATTGAAAGAGAATTGCATGTTTTGTAGAAACTACATAGAAGAGTAGTTAGTATTGGGAATCGTTATGGGGAAAGGTTCTAAAAAGTTGTTTTGCTCGTACTATTGATAATGAGATCGTATCGGGAGGAGAATGAAGATGAAGAAACGCATAACCTGGCTCATTCTGGGATTCTCCATTTACGCCCTGATCCTGGGACTCTATTTATTTAATTGGGCGGACTTCGGGGTACCTGAAGCATACAAGGGAACAGCGGCAGATCCAGCAACATTTATGACAGACAGGCAGTTAGAATTATCGGAGGAATATTCACGCTACAGAAGCTTTCTCTCGTTTATTGCGATTCCATATGAGTGGCTCATCTATCTTGGCGTTCTCTGGTTTGGGTTATCAAAGCTCTTTAAACAATTCGGTGAAGGTATTTCAAAAAAACGGATAGTCGTTGTTCCGTTGTATATCATTTTACTAACGGCTTTTACATGGTTACTAACATTTCCACTGCACTATTGGGCGAGGTCTTTATCCGTTAAATATGGGATCAACACGCAATCCTTTTCTGGTTGGATGAAAGATGAAATGATCTCATTCTGGATTGATATTTTGCTTACTTCCCTTATTATCGGTGTTCTTTATGCGCTAATGAATCGTTTTAAGAAAAAGTGGTGGCTCATTGCGTGGGGATTAATGGTTCCGTACCTTGCTTTTATGATGTATATTCAGCCGGTCGTAATTGATCCTTTATACAACGACTTTACATCATTAACAGACAAAGAATTAGAAGAAGAAATACTCAGTATGGCTGATACGGCTCATATTCCTGCAGACCGTGTTTTTGAAGTGAATATGTCAGAAAAAACGAATGCAATGAATGCTTATGTATCTGGTATTGGCGACAATTTACGAATTGTTCTTTGGGACACCACCTTAAATAAGCTTGATGATGACGAAGTGCTTTTTATTATGGCTCACGAAATGGGTCATTATGTTATGAATCATCTATATGGAAATTTGGTTGGCGCTCTAGCAACGAGTTTTATAGGGTTATACCTGGCATATCGGCTTCTTGGGAAGATGATTCGAAAATGGGGCGACTCATGGGGGGTTCACTCAGAATCAGATCTTGCATCTTTACCAGCATTATTGCTTCTTTTCTCGATCATGTCTTTTATTGCGAGTCCGATAGAACTTGCGGTTTCTCGGCATGCTGAGATGGAGGCAGATGAATATGCCATTGAAATGACCAGTGATGTGGATGCAGCGATTGGTTCCTTTCAAACACTGACGGTTAATAGTTTAAATGAAGTAAATCCGCCTTTCATTGTGAAATATTTTAAATATGGTCATCCAACGATGATGGAACGGTTGATTATGTTGAATGACTATGAAGAAGATGCCCCCACGGAGTGATGGGGCATCTTTTTTCATTGAATCATCTTTAGTTTGAGAGGGAATCCTGTTTCAAGATACATACCTTCACTTTTAACAGAACCTTCACTTTAAGAATGAGTGGAGATAGTATAGGATGAAGGTAGAAGTCAATGAAGCAAAGCAATTTACATGATGAGGTGGCAAACGTGAACGAAGATATTAAGAGAGTACTTGATGCTGGAATCTATGGTGCGCCAGAATTAAAACCGGCAGAAAAAGCGTTGTTCTTATCAACTTTTAGAGAGCGTGTATATGTTGCTCTTACAAAAAGGCAGGTTGCACAAAACAACGTATATCAAGAAGTGATTAATGAAATGAAGCGCATTCGGAATGGCATTCTATATTTAAATGGGGATTTATCTTACTCCATGCTTTCAAAATATATTAAAGAAGCGAGCAAAGCTTCTCTATCATTCACGATTGTGAATGATAAAGAAACAGATACTCCACTTGGACTTGTCCTAGCCTCAAAGCAGGATGCGATTGAACGAGAAGAGATCTTTGTTCATGATGATCGCTTTTCGTTGGACTAGAGCATGAATAAAAAAGATCGAATGAAAATGATTAAGAAGTTTGTGCTAATCGTTCTTGCTGTTGCTCTTCTATGGGGGATTTATAATACAGTTATCGCCGATCGAAGTGTAGGAACGGAAGTTGGCGATAAGGCAGCAGATTTTAACTTAGAAACCCTTGATGGGGAAGAAGTGAGTCTTTCAGATTATGAAGGGGAACCCGTTTTTCTCAATTTCTGGGCGACATGGTGTCCACCCTGTGAAGAAGAAATGCCGGATATTCAAAAATTTGCTGATGTGCATGGTGAAGAAGTAACGGTTCTATCCGTTAATTTCACTAAATACGAGCCAAAGAAAGAAGCGATTCCAAAATTTGTTGAATCACATGAGCTTCGCTTTCCAGTTCTTATGGATCAAGAAGGTAAAGTAGGTGAGAATCTCTACCAGGTTATTTCCATGCCAACTTCGTTTATGATTGATGAAGAAGGAATTATTCGTGAGAAACGAGTGGGACCTCTTACGCTGAAAGATATGGAAACATGGCTTGATCAAGTAAAATAATAGCAAAAAACGGTCTCTCTGGTGAGACCGTTTTTCTCATGCCGATTTCTAACGGGGCTATTCATGTGAGATCGGATGAAAAGCATCTTGAAAACCAGTTGCGTTCGCGAGTCGTTCAAGCTTTTCATTTATATAGCGATGATCGAACTTATCGAGCACTTTTGGATCAAATCCTCTAATTACAAATTGCCCGAATTCCCATATAGTTTCGTGCGTATCATGTTTATTTCCGTCTGCTGCTAATTCTAAAGAATGAAGAATCGAGCCAAGAACGGATACATCTTCTTTGGCATAATGCCTAATTTGATAGAAGCTTTTATAGAGGTACGTATCATACGTAATAGGTTTTGTGATCACGCGTAAGTTTTTCTTTTCATCATGATACAGGGGGTGTGGGATGTGTTTCTGGCCAAGACGTGATAAGACTCTCCCAAGTCGGTTGATGCAATTAATGGCTGTATTGGGATCATTAATTCCAGGTGAGATCGCTCTTAATGCAATTTCAACTAGTTTTTGGATGCCATATTCTATGTCTTGATCAGTTGTTCGTTCTGTTCCAAGAGATAACGTATTAAGAAGGATATGAGAATCAGGAGAAGAATCCATTGATGCCCAATAAGAAAAAATAACCGTACCTTCATCAATATATTCTCCGATATCTCTCTCGAGTCGAATGATAAAATCTTTGTTAGTGGCAACCGAAATCAAATCAGGTAAATCAATATTTTGTAAGTACCCTGATTTAGTGGATCGAATGGCAATAGGTTTTTTCATCTTAATTTCATCTAATTCCCAAGAATCCCAAGAGGCGATATCACCATGGTTGGCTTCTTCAAAATCTAAAAAGGTACGGTCGATTGTTGTTAACGTATTAGTAGTGATATGTTGTATCAAATTTCCAACGAGAATCCAATTCGATACGTGATGGATAAAGAAAACGAAATAGGCGACACAGACAATGGCATAGATCACAGCGAAAACAGGTGCAAGATAGACAACATCTTCTTGACTGCTTTGTTCAATTAGGAGAAGAAGAATAATAAAGTAAATAATTCCTCCAACAAAAATTCCAAGGACTCTTTTCGTAATACGATCGGTAATGAAATTCTGCAATGTTCGTGGTGAGAAGTTGGATAAATACGTTGTTAAGACAACCATAATTGTCGAAAAAGTAATGGTTGTCATTGTTAACATGGAAGATACGAGCGTACTTAAAATAGTGACGCTTGTTTCATAGGAAGCAAAGAAAAAATAGGGAAGAACCATCGCACTACCTTGGATGATCGTTCGGTCTATAATGAGCGTGATAATAGCTGCGAGAAAAGCGCCAACACCATAAAAAGTTGGAATAAACCAGAAGCTTGATCGGATTCGCTTGAATTTATTGTGCTCCATACCCCTTTTCCTCCAAAAAAGAATGATTTTGGATAGTATGTGAAGAAGGGGCAGTGTTTCATGCATCAACATTCTAAACGTGATAAAAGTAAAATAGGTAATTAGACATCATTTAAATAGGGTATAGTCATAGAAATGATACTAAGGAGGAAAAGCAGATGAAGATCGATCGGACGGGCATCATTGAAAATTTCTCCGAAAAGAGATATGAGTACTGGGTAGTTGAGAATGAAGAAGTTAAGGTTATGGCTTCATGGATTAGCTGGGACCTTCCTCAAGAACAAATAAATAAATGGATGGAAGAGATGCAGCTATCAGGAACATCTTCTTGAACGAATGATTCACATTGATGAGAATAGTGACTCGTTAGTTAATGTAGTCTAGAAACCTCCTTTTTAGGGAGGCATTTTTTTATGCTTTTTTAATAACTTCACTCAGTTTTCTTAGAAGAAGAATCATCCACCTTCTCTAGTGCTTTCTCTTTCTCCATTTTTTTCTTAACAATTTCTTTTGGTTCCCAACAGTTAAACTGGTAGGTAGGCTTCGTTTCAAAGCCGAGTCTTGCGCATCGATAGCTTGTTTTTTCTGCTTTCACCACTTCAAAATGAATGCAAGTAGCGCAACAGTGGAAACGAGAATAGAGTTGAGACATTACAATGGTTCCCCCGATAACTTAACGTTTTGAATGGATTCGATCGTATTATTATGAAAAGTAAGGCAGAAGACGTCTGGATTCCGAAGTTTCTTCCATGTGTTGAACTGATAATCTGTATTAAAATGATGCAGTATTAAGGTTAATAAATTCCCATGTGTCATGACAAGACAATATTCTTTCGTATAGAGAAGGGCGTCATTTAAGACCGCAATACTCCTTGAAATGGCTTGCTGGCTTGATTCTCCGCCTTCAATGGTGTAAGACAGATCTACAAATGTTTGCTCTAGTTCTTCTATCCAGTTTTCAATAGGCACAGCAGATAACTTTCTCTCTTCTAGCCGATCATCAATAGTAATTGGTTTATCTAATTGAAGAGCGAGTGGCTCGATCGATTGAAGGGCACGTCTATAAGGGGAACTATATAATTTATCAAATGGAATATGTCCAAGAGATTGTGCTAATTGAGTCGCTTGATCACGTCCTTCTGCCGTTAAGGAAGCTGTAGATTCTTGTCCTGAGGCGAGACAATGTCTGACTAAGTATATTTTTTTCTTCAATATGATCACTCCTAGAATCGTTTGAGCGTGCTTATGATCTATTTTACCATTCAGATAGAGTGAAGAAAATTATTCATAGAATATTGAAACTTTTAATAGCGCTGATTCGTTATAAGATAGACCCCTTTTTTAAAAGATGTTTTACCCCCTGATTGCTTAAAGAATGCCAGCCATTCTTTAAGCATTTTTTTATATGAAGTGTTATGAGGTGCAAATAATTCAAACGAGAAATAGGAGTGGATGGCATGGAGATGGAGAGTTTTCCAGAACTAACTACAAATAGCTTAAGATTAAGAGAATTAAGAGAAGATGATGCTCCTGTGTTATTGTCGATATTTTCGAATCCGCACACGATGAAATACTACGGAAGTGAGCAAATGAGCGGTCTTGAAGAAGTAGAAGGAATGTTGATGAGTTTTAAGAAAGGATTTGAGCAAAAGCAGGCGATGCGATTTGGAATAGAGGTGAGAGAGAGGGGAGAATTGATTGGTACTTGTGGCTTTCATAATTGGACTAAGCGAGTCAATCGTATTGAAATGGGTTATGAATTAAAACAAGCTGAAGAAGGAAAGGGGTATATGACGGAAGCTTTATCAGCCGTCATTCCCTTTGCCTTTCAGCAGTTAGATATGAATCGTATTGGTGCACTGATTCATCCAAACAATGCACCTTCGAGGAAACTTATAACCAAACTGGGATTCCAACAAGAAGGACTATTGCGTGATTATGTTCTCGCAGGTGGTGAGTATATGAATCTAATCATGTATTCTTTATTAAAAAGTGAATGGGGATCTTCTCGTCCGTAAAACCTGATTAAAATCATGCAGCCACAAAGTAATACAAATACCTCAGGTTGATGGTACCTTCTCGTTATAATACTGGTGAAAACAGTCGGGCGAAAGATTCTTTTGTGCGGTGCTTAAGTCCACGCTTACTATAAGAGTCTTTTGTCACGCTGACTGAATCATTCAAATCATTTTGATAAGCTTCTACAAGGTCATGAACCGTTTTTGATTGAAATAGAAACATATTCACTTCGAAATTTAAATTCAATGAGCGCATATCCATATTTGCTGTGCCGATTGTGGCCAGATCATCATCAACAATCATAATTTTTTGATGGAGAAATCCTTTTCGATACATATAGATTTCTACCCCATAATCAAGAAGCTCTGAGAAGTAGGATCTTGTTCCGTATTGGGTAAGAAAGCCGTCACTTACTTCAGGAACAATGAGTCTCACTTCAATACCTCTCATAGAAGCCATGGCTAGAGCAGTACGGATGGCTTTGTTTGGAACAAAGTAAGGAGTAGCAATCCAAACTCTATTTTTTGCAGAAGTAATCAGACTGAAATATAGATCTGACATAGCTCCTCGTTTTGTATCTGGCCCACTAGCCACAAGCTGAGAGCCACCATCACCTTCGACATCATATGTTTCGAGGTACTTACCATTTAGAAGTTCCTCACCACACATATAGGACCAATCCATTAAGAAAACGCCATGGAGGGCAGAAAGCACCTCTCCTTTAACAAGTAGGTGAGAATCACGCCAGAAACGCATTTGATTCATATCCCCAGCATACTCGTCACCGATATTTAAGCCACCTACAAAACCGACTTTTCCATCAATGACAATGATCTTGCGATGATTTCGAAAATTAATAGTTTGATTGACGAATCCATATTTAATGGGGAGAAATTGCTGTACACTTGCACCAGCTTCCCTTAGGGCTGTTTTAGAAGCTCTTGAAAGGTTATGGCTTCCGATTGAATCATAAAGTACCCTTACTTCAACGCCTTCTTTGGCTTTCTTAACGAGTAAGTCAATGATCGAGAGTCCTAGTTCATCAGAACGAAACGTATAATATTCCATATGTATGTACGTTTCAGCTTTTTGAATTTCATTTTTTATCGCCGTGAACGTCTCTCTACCATTTAGTAAGAGGTCCGTTGTGGATCGCATACTAATAGGACTTGCAACCATCGTGGCAATAAGGTTTGAGAAATTTTGGTTTCGCTCACTTAGGTCATGCCATTTTTCAGAAGCTGGAAAGTTTACGTACTTCTTGAAAAATTCAAGACCGTTAGTACGTTTCTCTTTAAATAAATGTCCCTTTACTTCCAGTTGACCAGAAAATAAAAAGAAAACATAACCTACAATGGGAAAGAAGATTAATACGTATATCCATAAAAGCGATTTGTATGGTGATCTACCTTCTAGTAAAAGTACGAATAAAATAGAAACTAGAATCGCTACATAAAGAATACCGGCAGCCCATTTCCATGTTGGTGATAGCGATGTGAACAAGATGATCGAAAGTGAAGTTGTCATAAGAAGAAAGAAAATGATTTGTCTTGCTTGTTTCATAATATAGCCCACCTCATTTGAATTTGACCAAAAAAAGTAAGGGCATAGCCCTTACTCCGCATGTTTTGATTTCCGTTTAAGACGATATCTTCCCAATAAGTCAACAAGTTGATCACCAATTTCAGTTAACTGTGAATCTCTTGCTTCACGCTGCGGATTTGGCGTGTTTTTAATTGATGAAACAAGGTTTTTAAAGGGTTCAGGTGTGCCTTTGGCAACTTGAATAACGCCTTGAACAGTTTCTTTTTTCGATTGGATGCCTTCAGAAATGGTTGTAGTGGTCGCTGTTAATTGATTTGTTTCCTCAGTAATTTTATCTACTTTTTCTTGAAACCTCGCTGCGGTCTCAGATAAATCATTTAAAGATTTTTTGGTTTCTTTGAAATTTTGAAGGGCTATGTATCCCAGGTAAATAAGTGAAAGAACTACGATTGCAATACTAATGTAAACGATAACCATATGATAACCTCCTACTCGCGATTATAGTTAATGTTACCTTACCCTTAACATGATATGTGCAAACAATTTGATGAAAAAGAGATGAGTATGAGCAGAATTTATTTTTTTGTTCATATAATACAAAAAAATCGAGTTGTAAGAGTTTGTATTTAACTGAAAATTAAGTAGAAAGTTGAAACGTTTTGCAGTACCTATTCGTAATAGTTAATTAGAAGGAGAGATGAAAATGAATCGATACTCAATAGAAGAATTTATTCAATCAACAGAACAACAAGATAAAGGGGAAGGATTTTTCGAGTTAGAAACGCCAAGAATGTTAGAAGTTAATCTCGCTGGGCGTGTGTGGGCGAAATCTGGTGCTATGATTACTTACAACGGTCAGATTAAATTCGAGAGAGAGGGAATTCTTGAACACGGCCTCGGGAAGATGTTTAAAAAAGCCCTTACAGGTGAGGGAGCTTCGTTAATGAAAGCTGAGGGAAATGGCAAGTTATATCTGGCGGATTCTGGGAAGAAGATTTCCATCCTACATTTGCAACATGGAGAATCAATTAGCGTAAATGGAAATGATCTACTCGCATTTGAAGATGGCATCCAGTGGGATATCAAAATGATGAAACGAATTACTGGAATGATGGCAGGTGGATTATTTAATGTCACTTGTCAGGGTCCGGGAATGGTTGCTATTACAAGCCATTATGAACCACTTACAATCCGAGTAACTCCGGGAAAACCAGTCATTACAGATCCTAATGCAACGGTTGCCTGGTCAGGTCAATTGCAGCCGAATTTTCAAACGGATGTGTCGCTGAAGTCCTTCTTTGGAAGAGGAAGTGGTGAATCGGTTCAAATGAGATTTGAAGGAGAAGGGTTTGTTGTCGTTCAACCATTTGAAGAAGTATATATGCAAAATAATCAGGGGTAACGTATGGTTTTCTCATTGAATGAACATGAAGAACAACTAGGTGTCAAATTACTTGATGGAAGACCTTACTATCTTTCAATCGAAGGTGTAGATAAACTCAAGCGTAGTCCTGAATTTGATTTGTTACTTGATCGATTGAGTGTTGCTCTAGAATCAAAAGAGGTTCTTCACTGTACGGTAACGGTAGAAGCATCCTCCGAATTAAAAATACAGGTGCTAGAAAATAATTTTTTTGCTTTAAAGTCTGAGTCCATCGAATATTATAAAAGTTTTCATATGGAAAAAATGCATTTTAATCACAATAGTAGTATTACTTATAAGCTAGTTGATGAGAGGGATATCAAACTCTTTCTTGAATTGTGGCAAGCATGTTCAGAGGGAACACTTAATGCTCCTTCCGCTCACCCTATCGAAATGCAGTATGAAGCGATGAAGCAAGAAATTGGTGAGCAGTACAAATCTAGCTGCTACTCTGTTTATTGGAATAAAAACCTCTTAGGCGTAGTTATTCCAATTATTGAACCGGGCACGGAAGAAGAAGGTAGACTATTTTACATGGGTGTATTGCCCCAGCAGCGTGGGAAAGGATTCGGAAAGCTATTACATCAGCTAGGTTTGTTTCTTTTGCAAGAAAAAGGCGCAACTTATTATATAGGTAGTACAGGTATAGAAAACAAACCAATGCAGCAAATATTTCAATATAATGACTGTCATCCAGTTTTTCATGCAGTTACGTATACAAAAGCGAGTTCAGAAGTGCGAAACTTATCATAATATGCTGAAGGAAGTAAAATATTCCTATTGAAATTAATAGAATTTTCATTATAATCATACAAAAGGGTTCTTTACGAAGGAGAGTGCATGTATGATTCGTTTTGAAAAAGGCAACCTTCTTAAAAGTGACTGTACTGTAATTGCACATCAATGCGACTGTTTTAATGCAATGGATGTTGGCATTGCAAAATCAGTAAAAGAAACGTACCCTGAAGCCGCTAAAGCAGATGAAGACTTTCCGTTTTCTCCGAAGAAGAAGTTAGGTAAATGCTCGTTTGCTTTAAGTCGAGATAATAAGCGTATTATTGCTAATCTGTATGGACAGTATAAGCCAGCTGGACTTCAAACCAATTATCCCGCCTGGTTGAAATCATTTGAACACATGATAAAGGAACTGAAACCGTTCGAGGAAAAAGGATTTAAAATCAAAATCGGCTGCGGCATAGATAAAGACGATTTGATCAATGTCAAAAAGTCTCTTGAGAAACTTTCAAAGAAATATGAGAAACCAATCCATGTTTACTATTCTTAATTTAAACGCTCCCAATTTTGGGAGCGTTTTTTGTCGGATAATAACTAGTATTAGTAAGATAGAATCAAAAATGTAAAAAGAAACCATTTTCCCGTTTATCAATTGAGGAAGGTGGAATACAACAAGTGTAGCGCAAGATGTAAAAAAATTACTAAAGGAGGATTTTTAAATGGCTAACAATAGTAATGACAAAATGAGCAGAGAAGAAGCAGGACGTAAAGGTGGCAAAAAAACATCAAGAGAACATAACAAAGAGTTTTATCAGGATATTGGAGAAAAAGGTGGAGAAAAAACAGCAAAAGAGCATGATCAAGAGTTCTATCAAGAGATAGGAGAAAAGGGCGGTAATAAAACGGCTCAAGAGCATGATAAAGAATTCTTCGAGGAAATTGGAGAAAAGGGTGGTAAGAAAACCGCTCGAGAACACGATAAAGAGTTTTATCAAGAAATTGGAGAAAAAGGTGGAAACCAAACATCTAAAAATCAAGATAAAGAATTCTATGAGGAAATTGGGAAAAAGGGTGGAAAAAAGAGCGGCGGAAACAAATAGAAACAGTAAAGAGCGAAGGGATTTCCCTTCGTTCTTTTTAATAAAATCCTTTTGAAAATAGATCTTGTGACGATTAGAAATAAAAATAAAGAAGCCCTCCGTAAGCTACGGAGGGCTTCTTTATGTAGATTAAAATGAGCGTTCTTCTTCAACTTCATGCTGTTCATTTAAAATCAATAGGCGACTTGGAGAATCTCCTTTAGCCATTTCCTCTGCTTTTTCAATAGCTGTTGAGCGCATATCGTAGAGGTCTGTTGGAGCGACGTCCTCAATTTTAACGTACCAACCTGTTACATCTTTATTTGGTGCTACTGTAAATTCCTTCATGAATAAATCCTCCTTTAAGCTGTGTATAAGGAACAATTCCCATCATATGTAGTGATAAAACCTGCTTTTAAGAGAATTAAAAAAACCAGCGCATTGACGCTGGTTTTACTGGGGACGTGAAATTATGTAGAAACCAATAACAAAAGCAATAGGAACGATCCAAACCATAAAGGCAAGTGCCCATACAGTAAAACGGTTCCATTCTTTTTCCTTAACAGCCAAGAGCAGACCCTCCACATCATAAGTTTAGTTTCATTATAACATGGACATACCTAAATTATGTGTAAACGCTTGAAATTCTTGAAAATTCAAGATACAAATCGAATGGTTAAGGGGTAGCGATATAAAGTGCCCTGATTCGACTTGACCGATGCAATCACAATAAAGATAAGGTGCATGACAAGTAGAATAGGGAGAAGGATAAGCCCTATAAGGACTAGACTTAAGATCCCAGCAATGACGAGATAGAGTGTCATACTTATTTGGAAGTTAATGGACTCTTTTCCTTGATCATCGATAAACGGTTCATCTTCTCTTTTAATTGACCAGAGGATGATTGGACCAATAATATGTCCCAGAGGAATTAAATAACCACTCAATGCAGAGAGATGAACATACATAGCCCATTGTCTTATTGTTTGATCAGGAACCGTTACGTCTTTATTATCCATCTCAATACCTCCCCATATAGCTCATTTATGATCAGCATATTACTCATTATTTTGAGATATGCCTTTAATAAAGTAGGCAACAAAAAAAGGAACCACCTTTGGTTCCTTTAATTGGAATTGTAGTTGATGTGATAAGATGCGCGTTCTGTAAGTACGATCAGCTCGTCTGAATGCTTTTTAACATCGTTTATATCTTCTAAAGGAATTTCAAAAGTGGAGTGTGGAAGAGGGGCTGTAGCTTCGTCTGAAATGACTTTACCTTCGCCTTTAAGTTGAAGGAGTGTCGAAGCCGTGTAATCATCGACGGTCTCCCCCCTGTGTTGAAATACAAAATCTTCGAGTTTCATGATGGTTTTATCGAGATCGTCTTGTTCTTTTTTCTCAATGATAAGATGTCCGCCTACCCATTCAGTAAGCGTGTTACGAACTTCTGTTAGCATAGTTGACGCATTCATTGTATCACCTCACTATCAAATTTCCCCATTTATACATTGGATAAACAGTACAAATGAACTTGGCAAAGAGATGATGATATACTTGTGCTATGTAAATATATAAAGGATGAGTGTCATGAAAACAATAACAATCGATGAAGTTTTGGAAAGAAAGATGCTCTTATTGGATGTTCGTACACCGGCAGAATATGAAAAGTTTCATATCCCAGGTGCTGTGAACCTACCTATTTTCTCTAATGAAGAAAGAGAAATTGTCGGAACAACATATAAGCAAAAAGGAACTGAAGCAGCGAAGGAATTAGGGATTTCTCTTGTTTCGCCCTTACTTCCTGAGTTTTATAAACGAGCGAAGGAAATAACAAAAGGTGAAGAAATTGCTATTTACTGCTGGCGAGGAGGAATGAGAAGTAAAAGTTTGACAGTTATTTTTGACATGATGGGACTGCCATGCCGACAGCTAGAAGGAGGTATTCGTTCCTACAGACAAAAAGTGACGGCTGGTTTAGAATACTTTGCGAATCAGACGACACCCTATCTTGTTTTGGAAGGACTAACCGGTACATCTAAAACTGAAATACTTAATGATTTAGAAGAGAAGGGTTATCCTGTTCTTGATCTTGAGGGACTTGCAGCTCATCGAGGTTCTGTATTTGGAAGAGTTGATTTGCCTGAAAGAAGTCAAAAAGAATTTGAAGCCATGCTGTACCATAGATTAGGAGAAATTGGAGAAACGTCTTATTACATCATTGAATCTGAAAGTAAGCGACTTGGAAATATTATCATTCCAGAGTTTATTTTAGAAGGCAAACAAAAAGGGACGCGTATACAAGTCCACGCCCCGCTTTCTTATCGAATTCGTACGATCTTAAATACGTATCATCCTGAACATCATCACGAAGAAATCACAGGAGCTATTAACAAAATTGAGAAGCGATTTTCGAATGAAGATAAAGAAGTAATTGCCGATGCTCTTGCTGAGAATGACTATGCCTTGATTGTTGAACGGCTCCTGATTTATTATTATGATCCTCGTTATGAATACAAAGCATATGAGAACGAAGGTAACATTATTAACCTAACGTATGATTCACTTGAGGAAGGAACTAAACTTGTCCAGAATGAAGTAGATCGCTTCGAGATTAAGCTTCGATCAGAAGGCGAGAAAGTTTCGCTTTAATGGATTTTCTTTCTTCAGGAAGCTGTTCATTGTTATACCGTTCAATAAGGTCATCAATGCGTTTAAAATACAAGTGACTTACCCACGCGACATAGCTTCTGTAAACGGGCGACTTTAGAAAATGAATCAACATATTGTCGTCGGGGCCAAAGTAGTATGTTTTATCATCAAAGAAGGTAGAAAAGCGTCTGAAAGATAATTTAGTGAATGAGTTGTCCAATTCAAATCGAAATTTGTTGAGGGCATCCGGAATCAAACGAATTGTGAACACATCATCATTATCAAACATTTCCTTAGGCGTGGGTAAGATTAAATATGGATATTCTCGATCATCAAGGGCAATGAAGAAATCCTCAGGCGTCTCGTGACAGCTAGGCACTCGTTTGACGGTTGTTTCAACAATCAATTGATAGACTGAATCATTCATAAGATATCCTCCCTTTGTAATCTATCATCATTGTTACCGTACTAGTAAACTTGTATACCCCTTTGTCGAAAAGTAGTTATTACAATCTATTATCCAATCTCTGAAAAAATTCCTCTATTTCAAATATTACAAATATTTTTAAGAACCTTATAGGAATGATATTTTCCTGAGTCGTTAATCAGTTAGAAAAAAATAAAATTTGGATGAGCAAAAGACTTGAAAGTCAAAGATAGTCAAATTATAATATAGTTACAAGGTCAAAGATAGTCAAAGTCAAAGCGAGTATCTTTTACCTTTTATCTTAATTTCATAAAATGTACGTTATATATATTATAAGGAGGCCATCATATGCTTTGTGATCATTGTCAACAAAATCAAGCATCGGTTCAACTTAATGTCCAGATGAATCAGAATAAGAAACAAGTACACCTTTGTAGTACGTGTTACGCAAAAGTGATGAATGGTCAAACTGCATCATCACCAAAAGGTCAAATGGATGAGTTCTTTCAATCCTTTATGAACCAATCAGGTCAACATGGATTTAACGCACAACAGGAGGGGCCGCAAACCGAGTTTGGAAATGGAAAAGGTGGCTTACTTGATGACTTGGGACGAAATCTTTCTGACGCCGCAAAAGCTGGATTAATTGATCCGGTTATCGGGAGAGAGAATGAAGTATCGAGAGTGATTGAGACGTTAAACCGCCGAAATAAAAACAACCCTGTCTTGATTGGGGAAGCTGGTGTCGGGAAGACAGCCATAGCGGAAGGCCTTGCTCTTCGGATAACAGAGGGCAATGTCCCTTCTAAGCTAAAAAACAAAGAAATTTATTTACTTGATGTAGCTTCACTCGTTTCAAACACAGGTGTTCGTGGCCAATTTGAAGAGCGGATGAAACAGTTAATTTCTGAGCTTCAAAGTAGAAAGAATGTTATTTTGTTCGTGGATGAACTACATCAAATCGTTGGAGCTGGATCTGCTGAAGGCTCAATGGATGCAGGTAACATTTTGAAACCAGCGTTAGCTAGAGGTGAACTTCAGTTAATTGGGGCAACGACTCTTAAAGAGTATCGCCAAATTGAGAAAGACGCAGCGCTTGAGCGTCGCTTCCAACCAGTTATGGTTAATGAGCCAACTGTAGATGAAGCCATTGAAATTCTGAAAGGTTTGCAGTCTAAGTATGAAGACTATCATGAAGTCAAGTACACAGATGAAGCCATTAAAGCATGTGTAACATTGTCTAATCGTTTCATTCAAGACCGTTTCTTACCAGATAAAGCGATCGACTTAATGGATGAAGCAGGAGCAAAATTGAACTTAACGTTTGCAGAGTCTAGCCACGATGAAATTCAGCAACGTCTAACAGAAATAGCTGCTGAAAAAAATAAAGCAGCCGAAGCAGAAGATTATGAGCGTGCTGCCAAGTTAAGAACTGAAGAATTACAGCTTGAGGAGCAGCTTGAGCAAACGCTGAAAAATAAATCAAGTGTGAATCATTTAGTGTCTCTTGAAGAGATTCAACACATTATAGAAGGAAAAACAGGTATTCCAGTACGGAAACTTCGCGAAGATGAACAAACGAAAATGAAAAATCTTGCGGATCGACTTAATGCGAAAGTAATTGGTCAGGAAGATGCCGTAAATAGAGTCGCTAAAGCGATTCGCAGAAGTCGTGCCGGATTGAAACGTCAAAATCGCCCAATAGGTTCCTTCTTATTCGTTGGACCAACAGGAGTCGGTAAAACAGAGCTATCCCGATCACTTGCAGAAGAAATGTTTGGTGATCGTGAAGCCATGATCCGTCTTGATATGAGTGAGTATATGGAAAAACACTCTGTATCTAAGTTAATCGGCTCGCCTCCTGGTTATGTTGGTCATGAAGAAGCTGGGCAATTAACCGAGCGAGTAAGACGTAAGCCATATAGCATCATATTAATTGATGAAGTTGAAAAAGCTCATCCTGATGTTCAAAATATGTTCTTACAAATTCTTGATGATGGACGTTTAACTGATAGTCAAGGTAGAACTGTTAGCTTTAAAGATACGGTTATTATTATGACAAGTAATGCTGGAACATCAGAGCGCAGAATTACAGTTGGTTTTGAATCAGCTGAAAGCTACACGGATGTGATGGAGAGTCTTGGTGGTTACTTTAGACCCGAGTTCTTGAATCGATTTGATGGAATTATTCCATTTAAATCACTCGAACAATCCAGCCTCGTTACAATCGTTGATTTAATGATTGAAGATTTGGATGAGAGTCTCGAGGAACAGAATATTTCTCTTACAATTAGCGATGAAGCGAAAGAGAAGTTAGCTTCACTTGGCTATAATCCGCAGTTTGGTGCGCGACCACTTCGCAGAGTGATCGAAGAACATGTTGAAGATGGTATTGCCGATATACTAGTGGATGAAGGAGACCTTCAGTCAGTTACAGTTGAAGTTGTAGAAGATAAACTCGTCGTATCAAAAGAAAAATAAATCACATTCTTGAAAGTCGTTCCAATGGAGCGGCTTTCTTTTTTATTAGCTATAGTAGCTTATATTGTTGATATCTCGATTTTTGGCTCATTCGCGAGTGAATTCAAAAAAAAGAAAAGAAAAAACTTTGTTTCTATGGATTTTTTTGTTACTTTTTTACAAAAAGAGGGAAGGTATAATTATGGTATCCTGACTGTACTTTTTCTATAGCGTTGTCGAATGGTAAAGTATTGTGACTTGTTTTGTATTTATAGGTCGAAAAGTCAGAATATTAGTTAAAATTAGTCTTCAAATCTGCTACGTTAGATAAGGAAGGTCAGGAAAGACTTCTCTACTATTTCATAAAGGAGCGAGAACAAAATGGAACTGGATCAACTAGAAATGAACCAGACGTTACAAGAAAGTCAGCCAGAAGGAAAGACAATTCCATATTTAACAGCATTGATTGGATGGAGTCTTCCCGCAATTGAGGCCTGTGACAAGTTGAATCGGCCTTTTGTAGTGGTTGGTCCTCCTGATTTTAAGGATTATGCCGAGAAGCATGACATCACTTTCGTAGGTTGGGAGTTTGATAGATTGAATGAAGGATCAGACAAACTCTATAAGCAACTTAAAGCTTTAGGCGCAGAGGTTGCTGTCCCCCTTTATGAAGAGTGTGTGGAATGGGCAGGAGCTCTGAATTCTCGCTTTAGAGAAGAGCCTAGATTATTTAACCGTTCTCTATTGTTAAGAGATAAAGGAATGATGAAACGAAAGGCACAGATGGCTGGTATTAAAGTAGGTGTTTTCGAAGAAGCAAGAGACAAGGAAGATGTAAAGCGCTTTCTTAAAAGAGTCAACGATGCTCTTTTGAAAGTGGATGGAGATAAATACGAGCCGATTCATTGCAAGCCTTTAGATAAGGCTGGTTCAGTAGGACATCGAGCCATCGATGATCCTGCAGATATTGATGCATTAACAGATACTGATTTTCCTTTATTAATGGAAAGTCATTTGGATGGGCAGGAATTCTCATGTGAGGTTTTTGTACATGGTGGGAAAATTCAATTTCTTAATATAACAGAATATGTAAAACTTGGGTACTCAAACTTTGTTCCCCCTTCTCCTTCTCTTGAAGAGAAGCGTCCCGTTATCCGGAAAGCGATTGAACAATTAATCGAAGCGTTCGAAGTGGAGAACGGCGTGATTCATCCTGAGTATTTCATTATGCCTGATGGCACACTTCACTTCGGAGAAGTAGCTGCTAGAGTACCAGGTGGCCATATTTTTGATCTAATTGAACGCGCTTACGGTTTTAGTGCTTATGAAGCTCAAATTCTATGTAGTGATCCAAATACGACTGAAGAAGAGTTAAGAAAATTCTTTCCTGGCGAAGATGAAGCTATGGGATATGCGGGTTGTTTAATGGTACATCCGCATGTGAATTACATTGAGGAATTAAATATTCCTGAAGAGCTTGAGGAACATCAATTCTTTGAGAAGCATGATATGTTTACTCCTCCACAGGGGAAAGTAGCTGAGCGGGTCGGTTTCGGTAATCATTATGGGACCATTTTCTTCTTCGGAGATGACAGTGCGGAGATGACGCGGTTACTTGTAGACTACGAAAAATATGATTTCTATCTGTAGATAATTATTTTTACCATAAAGGAGAATTTAGCATGCCATCTGAAGTAACAGAAGGAAAGATTGCAAGGTTTTCCAGATCACTCACTCGTCTTGAAGAAGCACCATCCTATGCGAAATCTCGCTATCAGACAGACGTTTTCCAGGAAGCGAATCGGCTTTTGGAAACCGATGAAGGTCTTGAGTTTCTATATCAATACGCGCAACGTTTTGATGAAGCGGGCGTATTCCAGGATGGTCCGTGGGAAGATCCCTCAAAGCTCCAGCCGCCTCTTGTTGCAGGATCGCTTCAAGCAAAGGGTCTTCCTTACGTGATCGAAATGCTTAGCGATCTGCGTATGCTTGCGATTGCGGAAGGAAAGGGAAGTCATCCAAAGGTCTCACAAGAAATGGCGATGGACTTCTTAAACGAAGTTATGGCGTTAAATCTAGATATCCTTTTCCCAAATGCTTCAGAAGCTTCCCGAATAGAGGAGAAGGAGAATACGATTGAAACACAGAGGCTGTTTCAATTTATATCACAGTATCTCTCTTCAAGTGCTTTATCAGAAACACTGATCTATGAGATTGAACGTTTAACAGCTCAACGACCAATTACGGTTAAAAGAACAGTGTCCATGATTAAAATGGCTAAGGAAATGTTGAGGTCAGAAACCAGTGAAGAGCAGCGGTCTACTCTTGAAGGATACGTGGCTTCGATTGAAGGCCCTTCTGAATTAAGTCACACTTATCAGTTGCCGAATGAATACCGTAAACAACTGATGGGACTATCAACAGAAGAGCTTCGAAGAGAAAGTGAGTTACTCGGTCTTTCTATGAGAAAAACCGGTCTTTGTTCTCCACACCATAGTGTGCTTGCTCGCTTCTTAAGTCGAAAATCACCTCACCTTCTACCTGTACTACTTCAATTAACTGGGAAGGGAAAGGCGAATCTTGAAGAACATGGGGAGCTTATTCATCAGCTCATTAAAGTTGCGCTTTTTCCGTCTACTTGCCAATCCGTCTATGGATTAGCATTGTTATTAGAGAGAGGGGTGCTTTCGGCTTCTCCAGTTATGCCTGGATTAAGACGTATGATTGAGCTAGATATACGTCCAGAAGTTCGAAGCGCATTATTCAATACAGTTGGAGAAGGTGAAGGGTTAACGGCTAATAGCATTTTGCTTGCAGGTGTCATTAGCGTCCTTGGACAGCCGCTTGGTGTTGGTCAAGGACTTAATCCAACATGTCAAGCGGCAAGAGGAATAAGCCTATGGGCTCAGCATGCTCCTGGCTATCTACTTGAGATCATACCAAGAGCTGCAAGAGATGGTGACATTGATATGGTGTTTGAAGGTGTTCAAATTCATTCGAAAGATCTTCAAGGTGGTCTCGCTCCTGATCTTCACCCAGAGCTTGACCCGGTGTCGCTTGTACTCGTTCCACATCTCGATCGAATATACAGTGAGATGATGAGCAGAGTTGCGCTAAGAGGAGAAGATGGACATCGCTGGGTCAACCCTGCTTTTTATGGAAATTGGGTTCAAAAAGGCTTTAGTACCGTTATCGAGCCGATTACTGGCAGCGTAACAGACTATCCTGGTTTCGTCAGATTGTTTTATGCGACGCATCATCCTGAATACAACGATGAATACGAATTAATTTATCCGAATCCAGTTGGGATTTTTATTACGAATGTTCATGGAAAAATGCTTGGGTTCCATGCTGTTTCGATCCAAAGAATCGCAAAAAGTCCTGATGGAGAGTATCGTGTTTATTTTTATAATCCTAATAATGATGGTTCCCAGAATTGGGGTCAGGGAATTGAATCCACTGTTATGGGGAAAGGGGAACTTCCAGGAGAAAGCTCGCTACCATTTGAAGAATTTACATCGCGTTTATATGCGTTTCATTATAATCCTTATGAGCAAGGAGATGCGTATGCGGTTGAAGCCGAACACATCTCAATTGTGAAATCACTCGCCATAGATAGCTGGGGACACGAGTATACCTGGTTAAGTAAATAAGAGGTTATAAATTACGGTTTTGGGGAAATATATAAGCAGAGGTGCCAGGGATATCATTTGTTTCCTGGCACTTTTTTTGATTAACTTAACTTGTCATATTGAATTGACAGGCTTGATATAAGAAGGAGGAAATAGAGTGATTGAACACGTTGTTTTATTTAAATTCAGTGAAGAAACGACTATGGATCAGAAAGAAGAGGGCATGAGAAGATTAATTGAAGTGAAGGAGAAAATTCCTGGAATTATTGACATTCAAGCAGGAAATAACTTCACCGATCGTAGTCAAGGCTACGAAAGTGCTCTAACGGTTCGGTTTGAATCAAAAGAAGCACTAGAAGCATACGGTCCACACCCGGCGCACCAAGAAGTAGTCGCATACTTGAAAGAGGTTGGAATGAGAGATGTCCTTGCACTAGATTTTGAATGTCTATAAATATGGAAAGGAGCTTTTACATATGAAAGGATTTGTTCACGGCAATGAAGCAGGTCAAAAAGGGCTATCGTTTAAAGATCATATTGTCGAGTCGGAGCCGCGCAAAGGTGAAGTGAAGATTAAACTAAAGGCAGCGGGGTTAAATCACAGAGATCTATTTATACCAGATCGTCACGATCCGAAAGATCCAGACGTTATTCTTGGTTCAGACGGTGCTGGTGTTGTTGTTGCAGTTGGTGAAGGCGTTGATGAGATTCATGAAGGTGATGAAGTGATCATTAACCCCGGTCTTGGTTGGGAAAAGAATTCTCCTGTTCCTCCAGCTGGATTTCAAATTGTAGGCTTTCCAGGTGATGGTACATTTGCTGAAACGATCGTTGTTCCAGCTGAAAATGCTGTGAAAAAGCCAGAAAACCTTACCTTTGAAGAAGCATCTGTCATAGGTTTGGCCGGATTAACGGCGTATCGTTCATTATTTACAAGAGGGCAACTTCGAAGAGGACAAACTGTTTTTATTCCTGGAATTGGTGGAGGCGTAGCAACGTTCTTGCTTAAGTTTGCGAAAGCGGCTGGTGCGAGAGTGATTGTTAGTTCCAGAAGTGAATCTAAGCGAAAGGCCGCTCTTCGACTTGGTGCAGATCGAGCTCTTGCCGATGAAGAGGATTGGACTGAAGCAGCTGAGGATGAAAACGTTGATTTGGTTATTGAAAGTGTCGGTGCAGCTACGTTCAATCGATCTCTCGGAGTACTGAAAAAGGGTGGAACCATTGTTATTTTCGGCTCTTCAACAGGGGATACAATTGAATTTGACTTGCGCTCATTTTTTTACGGCCAATATAACTTGCTTGGCTCAACGATGGGAAGCGCTGAGGAATTTCTAGAGATGGTATCTTTCGTAAATGAACATTCTATCAAGCCAATTATGGATGAAGTCTATTCTTTTGACGATATTCAAAAGGCTTTTGCTCATTTGAGTGAGAGTTCCCAATTTGGGAAAATTTCATTAAGAATGGAGTAGTGTTTTTTGAATTATTCATAGAAAAAAGGAAGCCCTTTGGCTTCCTTTTTTCTTAATAGTAATATGGCGGATAGCCGTAGGGGTAATACGGGCGATAGAAAGGAACGAGACTAAGAGCTGCAATTCCAGCTAAAGGAAAGAAAAAGCGCCCGAATCTGCGATAGCGATAGCGCCCATATTGTCTATCCGTATCTTGGCCTTCGCTTTCTTCTACTTCTTGAGGGATCATCATACCCATGTGCTCATCATCTGAGTCCATAATAATTCCTTCATACTCCATCCCATCCTGCATTCTTACTTTAGCATGATAGGTGTTATACCTTTTGCATAACTGTTTCATATCACCCATAAGCTGTTTTTCTTCTCCAAACATTGCCCCTTGAACGGCGTTGTTTTGCATATTCGGCCCCTGCATGGCTCCTTGCACTGCCTGGTGAGGCATTTGATTACCCTGCATGGCTCCTTGAACTGCCTGATTCGGAGAATGTCCCTGCATCGCACCTTGAACGTTCTGATTCATTTGGTTCCCGTACATGTTCATAAGCGATTCCTCCTTTACACAACACAGGATATTCACCTAGATATGAATCAGTTACTAACACAAGTGCAATTTTGAGCCCAAATATCTCATTTATGTGTGCCCTTCTTGAAATTTCCATAAAGAAACTATACGATAAGTTCAAATGACCTTAAATGTAGAGGTGGAAGATGAGAGACTTTTATTTAACTAGAACTGAAATGGGAAATATTCTTCAAACGATTCGCGCAGAGGAAAAGCCAGATGAAATTTTATTGAGAGCGATGAAAAGGTCCGGAAAAGGAAGAACAGAAATACCAGCTATTTTTGATAAGTTATTGAAAGTGACTGAAGGTGCTTTCGGCTTATCTATTAATGAAATTGTGACGCTTGGTAATCAGCTAGAGTATGCAAGTTTCCGATCCACTGCTGTTCAAAATTGGGTGAAAAGAGATATTAAAGAATGGATTGGTCCACCACAATTAGGTAAGAAATACGCAATAGAACAAGCGGCAATTTTATTTATTGTAGAAGATTTAAAGAATACGCACGATTTTGAAAGCATCCGCCTTCTATTGAAATTTGCTTTTAATAACCCGGCGGATCGAAATGATGACTTAATCGATCCATTAATCTTTTATACTGCGTACTCGCAGCTTTTTGAAGTGATTCATACGAAAATAAAACCTTCAAAGGAAGAGTTTAAAAAGAAGTCAATTGAGTTGTCTAATGTTTTCCATGAAGTAACGGAAAATCAAAAAAAAGATATTGAGAAACTACTTATTTCTGCCGCACTCTCTGTTCAAGCTGCTTACTATCAAACGTTGTCGAAGCAATATCTTGATGATGTTTGGAAATAAGAAATGATGAATGAGGAAGAAAGAACGAGCTGGAACCTCATAAAAGGCGCCAGCTCGTTTGGTTTTAATCGATTGTAAAATCAATGGATTGTTTGAACTGGCCATCTCCATCTGTTGCTAGCCAAACTTCTAGTGTATAGGATCCTGGTGTAAGTTCATCTACAATAATGGAGTACTCGAGTGATTCAGCTTGTTTTAATGTAACGTTCTCTTCTTCTTTCAAAAAGCTTTTGGTAGCGGAATAGGTTTTAATTACTTCTCCTTGCTCATTCGAAAGTTTATAGTCATACTTTTGACTACTTGGAAAGTGGATAGATTGGACTCTCTCTGTTTGGTTTTGAATACGATATAAGAAAGTTGCCGCTCCGCTTTCCGTTGTTTCAAGCTGAAGGGTAGGTTCAAGAGATCCAGCTACTATGCCAGAAGAACCAGATACTTGCTCACTTGTATTGTTATTTGTATTCGTATTCATAGTTGCGTTCTCCTCTCCACATCCCGTCAAAGTAAGGAGTACCATTGTTCCTATCATCACATATTTAAGCATCCCATCACTCCTTTGTTTATTAGACGAGGTGACATCCTAGAAAGTTACAATTCAAAGGAATGAACTTAAAACCTTATTTCAATCTTCAGAGACAAAGTGGAGGATATACCGTTATAAATGCCATATAATAGAGTGAGATAAGTTCTACAGAAGGAGTTCGATAGAATGAAGGCATCGTTAGTAGATATTCAAGCTAGGATAAATGGCAGAAGTGCAGAAGTCCTTGGAAATGAGCGCTTTTATAAATTTGCCGTTCTCTTGCCTTTAATAGAACGGAATGGAGAGCTACATGTATTATTTGAAGTACGAGCACGGTCATTAAGAAGACAGCCGGGAGAGGTTTGTTTTCCGGGTGGTAAAGTAGATCAGCACGACAAAAACCCGAAAAATGCAGCAGTAAGAGAAACTTGTGAAGAGCTCGGGGTTTTAGAAAGAGAAGTTACTGTAATGGGGGAACTTGATTTCCTCGTTACATCATTCCAATCTATCGTATACCCGTTTGCGGGGATGATCCAATCAGACTCTGAATTATCACCTAATCCAGATGAAGTAGAGGAAGTGTTTACAGTTCCTTTATCTCATTTTAAGAATCACCCACCAGAGCGACATGATATACGTGTACATGTACAGCCAGATGAAGGATTCCCGTTTCATCTTATTCCGAATGGTGAAGAATATAATTGGTCATCCTCAAGTATGCCAGAGTTCTTTTATTATTATCATGACTATGTCATCTGGGGGATGACGGCAAGGATACTGTATCATTTCATTCAATTGGTGAATGAGGAATAAGAGAAGAAGCGTTTTTCCATTAAAGGACTATTGTCAATTGAAGCAAACATAGGTAAACTAGAAAAGGTCGATTTATGTCGGATTTTTCTAGTTTTTTTGTGATTTCCTTTTCGGAATGTTGTAACTTTGAGGATTTTACTAGGTTATATATTTATTAGGTAACATAACTTATTTACTATAGGTGATAAGTTTAAATTAAAAACGACAAAAACCTACAGGTCGACGCGAAAGAATTTAGTTGGATTATAATAAGTGCAATACATAGAGAGAATGCCAAACATTTAATAGGGGGAAAAGCAATGTTAACGATTATTTTTGTTTTACTTGCCGCTTCACTTGGTTTCTTTATTTACTCGTATTTTGTTAAGGACTACGCTAAAGAAGTGAAAGGTCAGGTTGATGACGTTTATATCAACTTAATGAAAGAGTTGAAAACGGTAAAGAAACGTACTGAAATGCTAGAAAGCAAAACAAAATCTGTAAGTGGTGGTCCTAATGAGTAAGCAAGAAGCAAAAGGAATTGGGGCTGGTCTTTTATTCGCTGCGCTTTTGTTAACGGCATATTACTTTTTATTTTCTCCAGCAAAAGCAGAGGAAGGCAATAAGCTAACAGAAGCTGCCGTTGAACAGCATTTAGAAGAAAAAGGCATGGTTATGGTTAAAAAGGAAGAGTATGATTCTTTGAAAGAAAAAGAAGCGACTCAGAATCAACAAGTGAGCGAAAATCAGGCTACAAAAGAAAAGGTAGAGAAAGAAAAAGTCTCTGATCAACCTGAGAAAATCACCTTTACTATTAAAGAAGGAATGACCAGTCAGGAAGTTGCTCAAAGTCTAGAAGACAAGAAGCTAGTAAAGAAATCGGATGATTTTATTAAATCGCTTCGAGACATGGACAAAGAAATGGCAGTTCAGCCAGGTGAATATGAACTTCAAACGGATATGTCTTCTGCAGATATAGTGGAAGAGGTTACGAGATAAACGAAACACCCGGCATAAATTGCCGGGTGTTTTGTTTATTTTCATCTCGAAATAGCATTAGGAGATGAAGGAATGGTTAGGGATTGATCAAGTGAATATCCACCGATTTGATCAAAGCCAGTGTTCTCAAAACGAATCGTCTGATAGTTATATTGAGAAGCAGTAAGCATTAAGGCTTCGATTGTTTGCATCGCTTCCTCTTTTGATTGAAATTCACTTTCTTCCGTAAAGGCAATTGTTGCTTCAGGACCGTCTCCTTCGAATGAATAGATGCCTACGTTAGGAGGGATCGCTGGCATGTAATAGGGCACGTTAGGATCGCCTTCTTTCATAAGCGAGAGAGCGACATCGAGTTCAGCACCTTCTTCACCTGAAAGGGCTGGTCCTTTTACGAGGAAACGTGATTCAGAACTTGATTCATAAAGGTAATATGGAGAAGGCTTTTGATTCACTGTCGTGTCAGCTGAACCGAAATTTCCGAGAGTGTAGCCTTCCTCTCCATTCGTTTGCCAATTGATTTGATCGGCACCGAGACTTTTCGCTAACTGTTGAACACTATCGTTTATCATAATTGATTCCGTCGATGAAAGGCTATCACCAGGCTCTTTAAAGCTAACTATGAGTGTTTTAATTCCATCAGTATCAATCAAATCTAGAGTTGCATCAACTAGTGGTGAGCGTTCAAGACCAAATTTCGAAACATCAAAAGTAGATAAAATTTCTTCTAAGTTTTCTTGTATGCTTTTGTTTTCATCTAAAGTAAATGAAAGCGGAACGAGAAGTAAGCTTTCAGGATCTGGGAAAGAAACGACAACGTTTGCTCCTTCAGACTGCTGAAATGCTGGAATGTAGCTGTCAAAAGTAGTCGGTTCTTTTGTGAGTGTTGGCGGCTCTTCCTTAACAGTATCACTCGTTTGATCTGATTTCTCACCAGTAGGTGCTAATGTTGTGCTTTCAGATTTTGAATCATCTCCTGAGACTGAAGAGTTTGCTGTATCTGAATTGTTTGAGTCTGATTGTGTAATGGCCATATTAGAAGAGTTATCATTTTGATTGAAGAGACCAGGCGTAATTAGAACGGCCAGGAATAGGACCACAATAGCGGCAATACTGGGAATGATCCATGGCGTTTTCTTCTTTGTTCGTTGTCTTTGTGATTGTTCATTCTTTTTTTTCTCGATGTTGTGATAGATCGATTCTTTGCTTCTATGATCTTTGACTTCAGGTAGTTGAGAAAGAAGGGATTTTGTTCGATCACTCATCATAAGACCCCCTTTAGTTGGTTTTTGGATGGATCATCTACTAGATCGCGGAGCGCTTTAATAGCCCGATGCTGAGTTGTTTTCACTTTACTAACACTCCAATTTAATATTTCGGCTGTTTCGTTTATCGACAGCTCTTGAATGTAGCGAAGGATTAGCACCTGTTGCTGATCAAGTGTGCATTCTCTTAAACATTTATAAATGGCTTGCACTTCTTCTTTTTGAAGTAGGATTTCTTCCGGAAGTGGAGATTCATCAGTTGGCTGCTGCTTGTTAAAATCGAACTTACTAAGCCACCTTGAGGTTCTTCGATTGTGTGTACGTAAATAATCAATGGCTATATTTCTCGCAATGGCAAACAACCATGTCTTCTCATTGCTGCGTTCTTCATACTTGTCATAAGAACGTAGCACGTTAATATAAACCTCTTGCACTAACTCTTCCGCAATTGCTCTATTTTTTACCATATAGAATAAAAATTGAAATAAGTTCGTGTGGTAGCGATCATATAAACGTTCAAATGTCTTATCCATTCTTCAGCCCTCCTTCTTCTATTTATTAAAACGATATATCTACTTAAAAGGTTACAGCAAGATTACAAAAAGAAATAGAACAATCTATTTTGAGGTTGTAGGAATGAATGAAAATAATGATATATGGATGACAAAGCAAAGTGTTTTAGTATTTAGCTTTTCTTCGATAGAATGTTATTTAATGACAGCTTGAGAGGAGCTATTGGATGCAGTTATTTTCGAAGCAGCAAAACTCATCCTTTTTTTATGGATGGTATATTGTGATGGCAGCAGCCATTGGCGTCTTTTTTTCAGGACCAGGTCAAACTTACGCCGTATCTGTGTTCATTGACTATTACATTCAAGATTTTGGCTGGGGACGATCGCTTGTATCAGGCATTTATTCTTCTGCTACGCTGGCGGCTGGACTATTGTTATTTGTTGTAGGGAGATTAGTAGATAAACATGGACAGCGGCGAATGATGCTCATAATGGGGGCTTTGCTGGCAGTCGCATGTTTTTGGAATAGCTTTGTTATTGGACCTGTCATGCTATTTATTGGTTTTTTTATGCTTCGTTTATTCGGACAAGGTTCAATGACGTTAATTCCGAATACACTTGTGCCTCAGTGGTTTGTAGTAAAACGTGGGCGAGCACTTAGCTTTATGGCTATTGGTGGGTTTTTAAGCTCAGCTTCTTTTCCTCCACTTAATACATGGCTAATCGCATCGTTTGGATGGGAAAGTGCCTGGAGAATACTTGGATTCGCACTCATTGTTATTTTTCTACCTGTTGTCTTTTTCATTGTTAAAAATAAACCTGAAGACATCGGACTTCTTCCTGATAATGCCATATCGAAGAAAAGACTTGCACAACGTCGAGAAGAGAAAATGGAGGAAGAGGAGCAAGAAGAGGGCTTCGAAACGAATTGGACTGTGAAAGAAGCGATGAGAACGAGAGCATTTTGGTTTATTCTTTTTTGCGTTAGTATTCCTGCACTTGTCAATACCGGTTTAACTTTTCACTTATTTTCTATTCTAGGAGAGCAAGGTGTACCAGGAAGTACAGCTGCCATCATATTGAGTATCATGGCGATTGTTGGCTTTCCTGTAACAATGGCTTCTGGATTTATTCTCGAGCGCGTGAACGTTCATATTGTTCTTGGTTTATCGTTTATTGGCCAAATGGTATTTATCTTATTGTTAACTCAGGTGCATACTTATTTACTTGCTATTGTGTTTGCAGTTCTTTGGGGAATTATTGGAGGTATTGAACGGATTACATTAAACATTATATGGCCGAATTATTTTGGTAGGGAGCATCTAGGAAGTATTAAAGGAATTGCGACAACGACGATGGTCATAGGCTCTGCTTTTGGACCACTCCCATTTGGTATTGCTTTTGACGTTTTTGGAGGGTATACAGAAATATTATTGATTATACTTATCTTTCCAATTCTCGGTACAATTGCCGCATTTATGTCTCCACCGCCTAGTAAACAAGTATAAAGAAACGCTTCTTCAGGTATATCTGAAGAAGCGTTTTTTTTGCACATTTAAGGAGATTAGGTGGAAGTAAGGAAATTACCTATTAGATTTTATTGGAATAGAGAATAAACGAGCACATGATAATACTGATTTCTTAAATAGACGTGATCTATAAAGCGTCCTTCTTTATGAAAGCCAAGCTCATCTAAACGCTTAACAGCGGCACGGTTGTCTTCTATTGTTTGTGCATAAATTTTGTGAAGTTTCATTTGTTTAAATCCGTATTCTATAACGGCTTTTGCTGCTTCGGCTCCATAACCACCGCTCCAGTAATTTCGAGACAGAATGGCACCAATTTCTGCTTTAGAAGAGGTGCGATCCCAGTTTTGGAAACCCGCCGTACCAATTAAGGTGTTTGAAGACTTCAATCGGACACCCCAACGTATTGTATTGGTCAAAGATATCGATGTGGTATCTTTGAAAGCACGTATATAGTGAAGGGCCTGTGTAGAGGTTTTCATAACTTTTCCACCATCATAATAGGTGACAAGTGGATCTGCGAATATGGAAAAAAGTGAACTACGATCTTCTTCTTTAAGTGCTGTTAAAACTAGGCGTTCAGTTTGAATTTCAGGGAATTCTTTCAATGCGTTCACCACCCGTTACTCTACCATATGCATATGTGAAAACGGGGTGGAGGGCTTATGACCCGGGAGTTAGCCTGATTTTATTCAAGAGCTATTTCCAATTCGTATCGTTATGAAGTTTTTTAGAAGTTCTTCATGCTTTTCTTCATATTCATCAATTGACATTGTAGATCGCTGTAAGGTGTCATCGAACAACATAATAGGCGTTGTTCCTTCTTTTCTATTGGATGAGAATTGATACAAGTAGGAAAACCCAGGTCTAGTAGCAGGAAGCATTAAATAAGGCATCCGCGTCGCACCCGGCCGTCTTCTTAATGCAAGGGCTTCAATCATACCTTCAACGGTTCGAAAGCCTAAACCGTGTCCAAAAAAAGTACCATCCCCTAAATCTACAACATTCTCACCTTGCCATTCTGGCGTAAGAGGATTCACGTCAGGATTTTTTACATATCGAATATCACCAGGAAGGTAGTCAGGAGGGATGTTGTGAACAATTTGCAAATCCTGGTCGTATTTCCATCCCCAAAGCCGTATGTTTGAAAATAGTCGATTAAACTGTGCTGGAGGGAGCATTTTGACTGCTGCGTGATAGAGAATAATAATCATAGCGGTGGCACATTCAAACGCATATAGTCTCCCATTTCGGTAAATATCGAGTATTGCTTCAGATGCCGGAACGCCCATTTTTAATTGAAAGGCGCCATCTGGTAGGAGGTTCCAGAACATAGGGTTACATCGCGAACGATAAAAGTCTGCAAATTGAACACCGCTATAGTAAAGTTCACGTGAACTGTCTGTGATGGCTACTCTAAATCGAATTTCAAATAATAATGCATCCATCGAGCGATAGGAATACGTATAGGGACTTGCATGCATGACATGAAGTATCGTTTGTTCAAGAGGTCGTACAATGCCAGCGTTTATCGCATCGTCTTTATTTACACTATTACCTCCTATAGTAATCATGCTGAACCTCCTCAATGAGCGTCAGTTGGGCATCGAGAGGTCGATTGATCCACTCCTTCCATTTGTTTCGAGATCTTTTTCTCATTTGATAGGAGAAGTTGGCAAGATCTTCTTTTTCATTTTCGGTTAACGTATGAAATCCTTTATCTCGATGGTATTCCGATGAAGTGTTTGAATGATGTTCACGGTATTTTGTGTAGTGATCGATAATATAAGGTGAAAGTTCAGCTGTTAATTCATAGCTATTTTCATTATGAAGAAGGTATGGGAGGTTCTCTTCATACCAACCCCTAAAATAGGCATACTGATCAGAGCTTTCTTCTAAACCGGAAATGAAATGAAGCAGTTCTCTTGCAAACTCAACTTCTTCTTCATGAGAAGATAATAGCTTTTCACCAATAGGGAGGAGACTAGACATGTTTCGTGAAGAAAAATAAGACCATGTTAAGTAATGTGTAGAGTGGCCTTCGCTGTTTCTCTTGAATAATAGGTCTGAAACAAGGGAGAGGTCTTCCGGGTTTTGATAGATGGTTGTCAATAGCCCAGCAGCGCGGTCAATAACAAGTCGATAGCGAGCGTTCAGTTTATCCTCTTTCCCAGTTTCGACCATCCATCTGAGTACAGAGTGAATGAACTGTGGAAGATCGCAGATTGAATATGGAAAAGGAGTTGCTGGTGTGCGTTCTGTAGCTAGAATATCTCTTTGGATGGACAAAGCTACTTTATTCCGATCTGATAAGTTCTTTGTAAGACTGTGCTCGCGAATAACCTTTGATAAGACATAGAGAGTGGGATAAGTAAGGTCCTCGTCATTGATGCGTGTAATGGCTAATTTTGTATCATGCTGAATCAACTCTCTTATATACAGATCAAGACGTTTAATGCCTTCTGTTTTCCGGATTATCTCAAGTGAGGTAGACATGTTTAAGGGTGGCCTCCTTTCGAAAGTGCGCTGTTAACAGCGTATTCGGGAGGGAGGAGTTTCATCACATGTAATAAAAAATGATTCTTTATGGTCTATTTGAAACTTTTATTTGTTTGCTCCGTCTTTAAATAGACTATGTTAAATCAAGATATCTACACGATGAGCTATTAAAGAAAATTGAAATCATAAGGGGGATACCGTATGGAGAATAAGGCTGTTCGAACTGGCCTTAAGTTTATTACTGCTTTTATTGGTGTGCTGTTACTAGGGGCGTTACCGGGGTTATTCAATGGCATGAAGCTTGATTTTTCTGGATATTTGAAGAGATTAGTTGAGACATTAGAGGAGTTGATCCACTATCAAGATATAACGTTTCGCTCTGGGAATGCGAATTATCAATTGTTCCCAGAGGTCTTTGATTATGCGACATATTCCATAGTCATTTTATTCAGTGCCTTATTTCTTTCGTTTGTTGTAGGATTTGTTTTTACATACGTTACCTACAGATTTACGCCTCCTATGCGAAAATGGTTTAAACGATTTGCATTTCTAACTGAATCTTTTCCAGATGTATTTATTCTCGTAATTGTTCAAATTGGAATCATCTGGTTTTATAAAAAAACAGATATTTTGTTAATGGATATTGCAGCATATGAACGAATTTACACGATGCCTATTTTAGTGCTATCTATATTACCAGCTTTCCTATTCTATCGAATTATGATGCAAGTGTTCGAAGAGGAATTTGAAAAGCCTTATGTTGAGCTTGCACGAACGAAAGGCGTGCAATCAACAGCCATTTTCCTTGTCCATGTTTTTCGGAATGCGATCTTATCGATTTACTTCCACTCGCCCTCCATTGTCTGGTTTACGTTATCTAATTTATTTATTATGGAATTCGTCTTCAATTTGAACGGATTAATCCGCTTTATGTATGAACATCCTACGCCAGAAATTTTCACGATAGGCGCTTTATGTCTATTTATCCCTATATTCTTGGCGTTGACACTTTACCAGTTTGTAGCGGAGCGAGTTTCAAAAGAAGAAGCGTTACTATAGTTCGGAAGTGAGGGAAGAAGGATGTTGAAAAGTGCGTTGCGAAATTCAATGTTTATGTTCGGAATGATCATTATCGTTCTCTTATTAGGTAGCAGTATTTTTTATTCGCTCGTTTACCATGATGACATTCCTCAAACGTTTATGCTTTATGACGACGATGGAAATTTAATTGACCGATCGCCTCTTTCACCTGTACAAGTTCTTCCATTTGGTACAGATAAGTTCGGCTACCATTTGTTTGAGCAAATTATCATTGGTGCAAAATATACAATTGGAATTGCCTTTCTTGTTGCTTCAATGAGAATGGCGTTATCATTTGTTGCAGGTGTAATTGGAGGGACTTATTTTCGCCGAACGCTTAGAAGCACAGCTGGAGTGGTGGATGCGATGCAGTATATCCCTATTTCGTTATTATGTTACTTTATCCTCCATGTAGTATTAATGGAAAACGGGATGGAAGGAACGTTTTCATTCTCTTTCACTGAACGCATGGTTTTTGAAGTGATCATCTTGACAGCGGTCGCTATTCCTACAACGACGATTCTTATTTCAAATGAAACAAACGCCATTTGGGGTAGAGAATTTATTGAAGGAGCACGAACATTAGGAGGCTCAAGAAGGCATATTCTTTCAAAGCATGTACTACCGCACTTAGGACCACGAATGATGATTATTTTTCTTCAGCAAATTGTTAACGTTCTGATTCTTTTGCTACATCTTGGATTGTTGAAGTTGTTTTTTGGTGGAACGTTCTTTAATCCAGACCCTATGTTAGGTGATGAATATCGCTCGGTTTCTGGAGAATGGTCAGGGTTAATTGGATCCACCTTTAGATTCCTTTCATATGAAACATGGATTCCGTTGATTCCCATCCTATTTTTTGTTCTTGTCATACTGGCACTGAATTTTGTGTTAGAAGGCTTCAAGCAAGTGGTAGATAAGCAGTCGAATAGTAGAAGGATGAAGAATGTTGAACTTCCTGATACAAAGACAGAGATCGATTCAAGTTCCTTTTCTTTTGTTCATAATCATGGCGAAATGATGGAGAGGAAAACGGCAAGTAGATAAGAAAAAGCACAATTCAAGATTGTGCTTTTTCTTTTATGTTTGTTTTACAACGTTACTATGATCTTCGAGTAGCGGATAAAAATTCATACAGGTTAGTTAATTAGAAGGAGAGGACCAACTCATACTTGCTTCCTTTATCCTCTTAGAACCTTTAAGAAAAAAGGTACTATCTTCTTCATCCATAAAGGCTAAAGAAGGGTAATCGCTGTTTGGTTTAATCGTAATTTCTAAATGATAATAATCCCATATTTCCCCCAGTTGATCATTTTTCAATTGATATAAATGAGATAACACCTCCAAATATTGTATTGTTAACTCCTTCATTTTTTTATTTGAAAAACTGTCTGACACCGTGATATCCAGATAAATCGTTTTATCCATTGAGAAATAGGTTACATCGAGAATATCTAGGTCACGATGAGCAATTTCTGATGCCCGCTTCATATAAGCTGCACTTACGTATGGGGCCTCTTGTAACTGGTTAGAAGCTTCATGTTTTATAGGAGGATCCAAATCAATATCAATGACTGTGAGAGTGACTGTCATAAGTAGTGCCAAACAGACCGCAAATCCAACCAATTCTAGAAAGGTGCTTCGTTTCTTCTTATGGTCAGCGTAATGAGCAATAAGGATATTTTCCATGATTCTTTCTTTTTTTCTTTCTGTTAAATGCTCTTTAATGAATAAAGATTCTTTCACTTTTTCTTTTAATCTATTTTGGTTCATTTTTCATTCACTCACTTTCATTATTCAGTCTTGATTCAAGAAGGCGACGAGCCCGGTGCAATCTGGATTTTATAGTTGCCTCTTTTGTGTCAAGGAGTGAACTAATGTCCCTAATGGATAAATCTTCATGATAGTAGAGAATAAATGTTTCACGATATTTTAATGGAAGTTGTAAAATCGTTTGACGTAACATATAAGATTCTTCTTTTGTTATCGCAATAAGTTCTGGGGAAGGCTGATGATTCTTAATGAAATTTAAGATCATGTTACTTGGAATGATGTTTTTAAAAGACCAGCTTCGTACATAGTCATGACAACGGTTAATCGCAATGCGATAAAGCCAGTTCTTTAGAGAAGCTTCTCCTCGAAAAGTATTTATCTTTAAAAAGCAAGTCAGAAAAACCTCCTGTATGATATCTTCTGCTTTACCCCAGTCCTTTACATAAGTATAAGCGAGTCTTAGCAGAGCTTCGCCGTATTGATCCATTAATTCTTCGACTAATTCTGTTTTTTGGAGTGTTGAATAGGTAGAGAAATCTGTATTCAGTTTAAGTGGGGAATTATCGTTCATATTATCATCCTTCGAAGGTCATTTAGGATTGGCACTGAATAGCAATTGAAACTAAGACCTTTCCTATTAAGACGAGGGATGAAAAGAAAGGTTGCGGAATTTGTAAAAATTATCTGTTAATGCCCCTTTTATCTTTTTCAATTCGATATATAGCATAAGGAGGCAGCAATTGGTATCGAGAATAATCGATACGAAAAAGGAATAGAGGGGGAATGAATAGTGATTATCATTGATGCAGGACATGGCGGGAATGATCCAGGAGCGGTGGCGAATGGCGTGAAAGAGAAGGATTGGACTATGGAAGTAGCGCTTCATCAATATGAGTTTTTGAAGAATCTTGGTATACCTTGTGCTATTACAAGAAGGACAGATATTGATCTATCTTCTGAAAAGCGTTCTTCACTTGTTAAAGGATCGGGTGCTTCAATTTGTTTGAGTAATCATTATAATGCGGGGGGAGGAAGTGGGGCTGAAGTTATTCATTCAATTTACGCAAAGAGTGATTTGGCAGGCAGTATAGCAGAATCTTTGAAAAAAGCGGGGATGGGAGTGCGAAGAGTTTTCTCTAGAGTAGGAGCGGATAGAAAAGATTACTATTATATGCATCGTTTAACTGGGGATGTAGAGACAGTAATAATTGAATATGGCTTTTTGGATTCTTCATCGGATGTAAATAAATTAAAGGCTCGCTCCTATCGCCTCCAGCTTGCTGAGGAAGCTGTGCTTGCGGCCGTGCGGTATTTAAAAGGTGCGCCACAGTCACTGTATTACGTTCAGGCCGGCGCTTATAAGGAGAAAGTTAACGCTGATCAATTATGCCAGAAATTGAAAAAGAATGGGTACGACGCATTTGTGAAAAAGGTTTGAAGAAGTATAAATACTTGCATAAATAAGGAGCCATGCAATCAGCATGGCTCCTTAAAGTCATTATTTAAGTAGATCAGGATTTTCGCTCTTTGCCCTTTTCACTTTAGGCTTACGAATTCCTCCGGCAATATCTGCTTTCTTAAATTCTTTCGCATAAGCTACTTCTTGAGCATCACTTAGTGAGAAACCACTCTCATGAATTGGTTGGTATTGAGAATTCTTAGCCATTTGTAATTCCTCCTTGTATCGTCTCTTATAATAAATGGTACCCGTGTGAAAAAATCATTAAACATCCTAATCTAACTTTGTTAAAATACTAATATTTGTGGTAACTTAATACTAAACATGTTCAATACGGAGGCACTATGAATAGAAAGAGAGCATTAAATATATCGATTGCAAGTATCATTGTACTTGTCAGCCTTTTTTTAATTGGAAAGTATACCTATGTTCATGAAAAACATATTGAACATGGTGAAGTGATTAAAAAGGAAAGCACAGATCATCATTTCTATGTTTTTGTTCAGCCTGAAGGAGAAGGAGAAGCCATTGAACTTTTGGTTGAAGATGAAATGGCCTGGAACCTTGTCGATGAAGGAGAATATTATGAAGTAGCCTATTCCTGGTACGGTGCAAAAGAACCGGCAATTGAAGAGATGAAGCAAATAGAAAGAGAGTAAGCGAGTGTGCTTACTCTCTTTCTATTTAATTATTCCTGTTTCAGCAATCTTTACCTTTACGTTAGCCTGAAGATCTAGTTTTGGATAGTCATTGTCCCACTGTTCCCCGTCCCATGCTTTGTGGTGATAAGCATTTAAATCACGACCAATTCCAAGGAAATCACAGTTTGCTTCCTGAATTTTATTAAGTAAATCATTTGCTCTTTTTGTTAACCTGGTTGATAGCTCATCTGCTATTTCTTCCACTTGACTTTCTTTAAAGAGGTGGTTTTGAGGATACTCCTCTATATTTCCTCTTACTTCAAGATTGACAACCGCCTTCGTTAATTTCTGATCCTTAAAAGAATAAGCAATATCTGACGTAGAGTCCCGAATATTGATTGTAACGGTTTCAGTTAGATAGCCTTTTTTATGGTTTTCGCCTAAGTTTTCAACTAAACTAGCCTTTTTACTTTTAGCATTACTCAGAAGGAGCAACAGCGTAGCGTCTAGTGGTGGAATCTTAACGCCAGTATAGTTGGAATGATGAAATAGAGCCAGTCCATCCATTTCCGGTGCACCTACTTCATCATTAAAACTAATATAAGGCAAAGCATAATCCTGACCTTGATCGTGGGAATAGCGAAATGTTTTCTCAATAGTCATACGAGGAGCTTCTGTTTTATTCTCTGCTCCTTTAATGAGATTCGTAATAAACTCAGTTACAAGCGTATCACCAATGTGATCCAATTTGAACATATCTGTTGCGCGACCTTCTACTACGCCAACGTGCGCATCTAGTGGACTTTTGGGGTCACGGTACAAAATATCAAACATATGATCAACGTTGTGTTTTGCTACTTCTTCCCCTAAAAGCAGTAGTTGATTTTTTGAGGCGGTTACTTGTTTTGAAATAATTCGATCCATTTCTATTCGAGTAGCTCGAGGGGAGGGGCCTGCAATAGAAATAATTCGATTGGAATAAACACCCCCCTGGCTTACAGGGACACCAAGATTACGGACGACAAAAGTGGTGCGAATCTCATCTTCGTTCTCATAGTCAAATCCAGCTCCGTAAATGAGCTTAGATTCCTTTAATAATTCCTGATCCCAGCAGGAAGTTAGGAGTATGAGCATACTAAGCAAAATAAGGCATTGATAAAGTTTTTTGTTCATGGCGACTCCTCTTTTTTCTTAAATAAAAGACTCATGAGGAAAAGAACGAGGGGAAAACCAAGGGCAAAAAAATAGCTTGCTTTCGCATGATAGCCGGAAAGCATTTCAACAGTATATCGATCATGTGAGAACATAGCTAAGATTAGTGCAGTAAAGGCAGCTACCAAAATAGGACCAGTTGTTTTTTTTCTTTTTGTTAAATGTTGAATCCCTCTTCCTGCAATATATAAATACGACACATAAGAAGTCATCACAGAAACAATCCAGATAGAAAGAAAAATCAAGTCGACCCTGTCAACAATAACAAAGGACACGCCTTTTAACATATAGACCAAAGGTTCTGGAATCATTTCAAGCTGAGCGGGGCTAAAGAACACATATGTGGTAAACGTTAAAAAGCTATATAGAAGTGTCACCGCTACGTTGGCAAGAGTTAAACTCTTAAGTGCTGTTTTACCCTTAGTCTGAACAAAAGGGTATATAAATAATACAATTTCAAATCCCAGCATGGACACAATCCCTTGCTGTGTTGCTTTCAATATTGTTCCTATGCCATTTTGACCAATTGGCATGATGTAACGAATGTCGGCATCCTTTAGTGTATAAGCAGACATTATGACTAGAGGTACAATAAGGATTGAAACGAATTGATAAAACCTTCCCATTACTTTGATTCTACCTACTGCAAGATAGGTACCGCTTACCGTTAACAATAAAAGGATGACCAACATGGGTGTACGAAATAAAATCCACGTTTTGATCGTTGTCTCAAACAATTCCAATACAATAACCGCTGTAGAAATAGCGAATAAGATGTAAAGAAGTGAAACGATGCATGCTGCATATTTGCCAATGATTTTTGGCCCATATTCAAAAAGCGTTAATGATGGGAAACGGTTGCTTAAAAAGTAAAGTATAAAAATAATTAGTTGGATAGCAACACCTGTAACAAGAAGAGTAATCCATCCATCTGTTCCAGCTCCTGCATATAAGGATGAAGGAAGCGAGAGAACTCCTACGCCAACCTGTGTTTGGAAAATGATAAAAAAAAGCTGCGCCGAATTAATTTGGCTACTCGTCTTCATTTTGTTTCCACCTTCTTGAGATCCACTCTTGTGTTCCATGCTGAGCACGTACATCTGATGGTCGCCTTCCGAGTAACCATCGTGGTAGGCGAATGATTGAATCTTTTAGTTCGTTGAAACGAAATGGTGCAAGCGGTGAGAAATAAGGTGTGCCAAAAGTTTCTAAGCCACATAAATGGATTAGAATGATGGCCAGGCCAAAGACAAGACCAATAAATCCGAATGATGCAGAAAGAAGCATGAGTGGAAAACCAAGCAGCCTAATAGACATACTCATTTCATAGGATGGAACGGCAAAGGATGATATAGCTGTCAATGCTACGACAATAATCATCATATTAGAGACGAGATTAGCTTCTACAATCGCTGTTCCAATAACTAAACCTCCTACAATACCAATCGTTTGGGCGATAGGACCTGGAAGTCGTATCGCAGCTTCTCTTAGTAGTTCAAGGACAATTTGCATAATTAAAGCTTCTAGTAATGGAGGGAATGGCACGTTTTCAAGTGAGCTTTTAATATTTAAGATTAATTCGGCAGGTAGTACTTCCGGATGAAAAGATACAGTTGCGATGTATAAGGAAGGCAGCCCCAATGCAAAGATAAAACTGGCTACTCTAATTAATCTTAAGATTGACCCAATATACCAGCGGCTATTGTAGTCTTCGGGTGATTGATAAAAAGCAAAAAAAGTAACCGGCAATATTAATGTGGAAGGGCTTCCTTCCATTAAGAGACCGATTCGTCCTTCTATGATATGTGCGGTCATTCTGTCAGGTCGCTCTGTACTTAGCATCTGAGGGAATGGAGAAAAAGGAGAATCCTCGATAAATTCTTCTACATACCCAGGTGTTTGAATGGAATCGGTTTTAATAGCTGTGATTCTTTTTTCTATTTCAGCAACAAGATCGGGGTTAACCAGGTGCTGTAAGTAAATAACAGCTATTTTCGTGTCTGTTGTTTTACCTACTTTAAAGAATCTAATCACAAGGTTAGGATTCTCAATTCTTCTACGAAGCATTTGTAGGTTTTGCATAATATTTTCGACAAATCCTTCATGTGAACCACGAACGACTTGTTCATTAATGGGCTCAGATATTGCTCTAGAATTTCCTGAGAAGGCTTCTAATAAATAAAAATGTTAATACCCGTTCATTAGTAGAACTACGAATCCCTTAGTTAATCCTGAAACAGCATCATTTAGATTCTTTGATCGTCGATATTCTTTTGAGGTTACCGTATCCTCGATGTTTAATTGATTGGTCTCAAATAATGGTTTCATAATCGTATTTTGAAGCTTCTTTTCATCAACTAACGGATCTAAATAAGTAAGTAGGCATTTCACATCCTGAACTGTAATATTTCTGAATTTGATATCTTCTGTATTATGGAATTTGGATTTTATATATTCTTTGTTTTCTTCAAGTGAATAGTATGCATCATGTGATTCAGTAGCAGTTGGAATTTGGTAGGACTCATTTCGAATTGATTTTCGTTTACTACGTCTCACAATGCACCCTCCTCAATAAAATTAGATAGGTATAGGTTGTTATAATCATTGAAAAGTTATGTATACGAATTAAAATGAATCATTCATGAAGGGCTTAAAAGAGTTATAAATGCCCTGGGATAGGTCTATAGTCTTTGTTATCTCGTGATTGATCTCGTCGTTTACTGGTCTTTGGTATGGTTTTAACATAATTCAAATCGAGTCTTGTCGAATGAGTGCAAATTCATTGTTAGGGTGGTGTATAATACGGATAACTTATCCGGAAGGTGGTTCTAACGATGACGATTAAAAATGTTCAAAAGGAAAAATTGGCAGTTGATCGGTGTATGAAGCATTTAGAGGTCGTGAACGTAGAGCCAAAAGTAAGACAGCTGATTTCCATGTACTTAACATCGATTTATCGAGAAGGGTATCAGGATGGTATTGCTGATGGTGAAAAAATGGATATTCTGAATCGGAAAAAGGACTTATAAAATAAGTGGTTGAAATTATATGGAAGTCGGCTATAATAAGACTAATATTGTATCGTCAATGCGAAAGAGAGTAGTGCTTGTATACGGATGAAGCGATCCGGGGATGGTGAAAGCCCGGGGCCTTAGCAAGCATGAACCGGACTTTCAAGACACTGTTTTGAATAAAGTAGAAGCAGTCGGGCTCCCCGTTATAGAGTGAAGTTGGCTCAATTCGTTTATTGAGCAATCAGAGTGGTACCGCGGAATTCATCTCCGTCTCTTTTATAGAGACGGAGATTTTTTTATAGACAAATGGATATAAAAATAGGAGGAAACGTATGAATTACAAAGAATTATTTGCACAACAACTTTATGAAGCATGTGAAAAAGAAGTGAGCTTTCTTAATATTATGCAGAGAATTGAACTCCCTAAGCATGACTCTTTAGGTGACTATGCCTTTCCATGCTTCGATCTTGCCAAAGTGAAACGAATGCCTCCTCATCAAATTGCGATGGAACTTGTTTCTGAAATCAATCAGGCAGTCTTTGAAAAAGTAGAAGCAGTCGGACCTTATATTAATGTGTTTCTTGATAAGAAAATGGTCAGTACTGAAGTAATAAGTCGCATTCTCCGTGAGGGAAGTGAGTACGGGGCTTCTAAGGTAGGAAAGGATGGGGCCGTGACGATTGATCTTTCCTCTCCTAATATAGCGAAGCCTTTCTCAATGGGTCATTTACGCTCAACCGTTATTGGCAATTCACTAGCGCTAATTGTTGAAAAAGTCGGCTATCGCCCCATTCGAATTAATCATCTTGGGGACTGGGGAACTCAGTTCGGAAAATTGATAACGGCCTACCGAAAGTGGGGGGAGGACCAAAAGGTTCGTGAGCAAACGATTAAAGAACTCCTTAAGCTCTATATTAAATTTCATGAAAAAGCGGAATCAGATAATGGTCTTGAAGATGAGGGGCGTAAGGCATTTAAAGAATTAGAAGAAGGTAACCCAGAAGCCGTTTCATTATGGAAATGGTTCCGTGAAGAATCTCTTAAGGAGTTTGATCGAATTTATGAGCTTATGGGGATTACCTTTGATTCAACAAATGGAGAAGCATTTTATAATGATAAAATGCAAGGCGTCATTGATCTACTTGAAGAAAAAAATCTCTTAGTTGAATCTCGTGGCGCCATGGTAGTAGAACTTGGAGAGAGTTTACCACCTTGTCTAATTAAGAAGAAAGATGGCGCCACACTTTATGCAACCCGTGATCTCGCTGCGGCCATTTATCGCTATGAGACATATGGATTTAGTAAGGCTCTCTATGTTGTAGGGAATGAACAGAGTCTACATTTCAAACAATTATTTGAAGTATTAAAGAAAATGGGGTTCGATTGGGCAGATCAAATGCACCATATTAACTTTGGAATGATGTTAAAAGATGGAAAGAAAATGTCGACAAGAAAAGGGAAAGTAGTATTGTTAGAAGAAGTGTTGACTGAAGCAATCGAGCTTGCAAAAGTAAATATTGAAACCAAAAATCCTAGTTTAGAAAATAAAAACGCGATTGCTGAACAAATTGGGGTAGGGGCCGTATTGTTTCATGACTTAAAGAATGATCGTCGTAATGATATAGAGTTTTCACTTGAAGACATGCTACGTGTCGAGGGTGAAACCGGTCCGTACGTGCAATATACTCATGCACGTGCCTGTTCTATTCTACGCAAAGGAGATTTTCAATCCAATGATCATATAAAAGATCTTGAAGATGAAGAAGCCTGGTCAGTTGTTACAAAGCTGCTTAGTTTTCCAAATGTAATCGAAAGAGCAGCAGCTGAATACGACCCTTCTCAAATCGCAAAATTTGTCTTGGAACTTTCACGTTCTTTTAATAAATACTATGGACAGGTTCGTATCTTAGATGGCCATACTTACAAACAAGCGAGACTGCAGCTTGTGTCAGCTGTATCTATTGTTTTACAAGAAGGCTTACGATTGCTAGGCTTACATGCACCAGAAGAAATGTAATAAAGCAGCCCGCTTATTGCGGGCTGCTTTATTAAATGAGGTCACTATCCTCAATTGTACCCTGACTTGCCTTCAGATCATGATCATCCAGTAAGTCTTCATAACGTTCATGCCGTTGATTTGGAATAACTCCAGATGGTTTGCCATCTAGATCGGCTGATAAAAATGATTCGATTTCCTCGACATATCCGACAGGCTCATCGGAATCAATATACATTCTGTCATAGTTCATTTCCGGAGCGTTAAAGTCTGATGGAGTTTCGGATGTGCCATACTTCGCAGCTCGTTGCCATGAATCTTCAGCGTCAAAAAAGGTAGCATCGTTAGAGTCGTTTACATGTTCCTCGAAGGAATTGCCAAGTACCCCTTCTTCTGCTGGTCTTTTGTCTGATGTCTTTTGTGATGGACTATGTTCTACACATGTTGAAGCAGTTAGAAGGACAGCGAGTCTTTCTGTTGAAATATCATTTCCACAAACTTCACATATGCCGTATTTTCCATTTCCAATTCGTTCAAGGGCCTTTGTTAGTTCTGCTAATTCTGTTTTTGCATGTTCATTTAGTGATAGATCTTTCTCGCGTTCATATAATTCTGTCGCCGTATCGCCAGGGTGATTATCGTAATTGGATAGTTCACCTGTAGAATGTTGAGCAAAAGACTGAGAAACACCAAATTCATCGTTTTCATCTAATTCATCACTAAGAGCCAGGATGCGTTCTTGAATCATTTTCTTATATGAACGAAGTTGGTTCGTTGTTAACATAGTCATTTCTCCCTTCTTTTTCTTATATCCGTAGTATGGATCAAAAAGAAGGGTGCTACTTCTGAAAATAATTCCATGAGAGTTGGATGAAATACCAGTAATATGGAAAAGGTAAAAATGTAGCTGAGACAATAAGAAGCTGGTGATGGGATGAACAGAAAAGTAAATCCAATTGAAGTTCTCTTGTGGAGTATTGCCTTTCCCGGGTTTGGACAAATCATTAATAAGAATTACATAAGAGGTGCTTTTTTTATTGGGCTTGAGTTTTTGATCAATGTGAATGCAAATCTTAATATGAATATTCTCTATAGTTTTCAAGGTAAGTCCGTCCAGGCAATTTCAGTTACAAATTATGAATGGGCTATGTTTTATCCTTGTGTTTACATGTTTGCGATTTATGAAAGCTATCTAGGTGCTATCGAAAAAGCAGGGGAACTACCAGGTGATTACCTGTCTTTACCCTTTGTATGTGGAGCGTATTTTTCTACGGTGGCTGTGATTGTATCGAATTTAAGAACAGAGCCTTTTGTTATTCCACCGACCTTTGTTGCTATTATAGGTATTGTTATTGGGGTAGTAATTGGGGGCGGATTACGACAATTGTTAAGACGGAAGGGTATGCAATAACAAAAGCCATGAAGCAAAGTGCTTCATGGCTTTTTTGAACGGGGGGTTCTGGTTTTCGGTGTCTAGCTACAGTGGGCAGACACTCGGTCACTTCACCTTTTCATCCGAACACAAAGACCGTGTTCAAATGAAAAGGCTCCAGTGCCTGCCGTGTCTAACCGCCCACTTCCGCTTTTCGGTGTCTAGCTACGACTCGCAGAAACTGCGATATTTCACTCTTTCACCAGAACACAAAGAGCGTGTTCTAGTTCAAGAGCTCCAATATCTCCGTTTCTAAACGCTCGTCTCCGCTTTTCGGTGTCTAGCTGCGCGGGCCAAATCCTCCGGCTGTTTCGCCCAATCGAATGAGACAAAGAGCGTCTCAATCTCATGGGCTCCAACATCCTGCGGATTTAGGCGGGCCCGCTCCGCTTTTCGTATTAAATCTCACTGATTCGGAATTCTGGTGATTGTAGTTCTTCGGCGTCTTTTTCTCGTTCTCTTCTTGCCCATTGGAAGAAGATGTAGCCTAGTGCGGTGCCGTATGAGAGTTCTTGGATGATTTTCATGATGATGCCGCCTAGCTGTTGGTCTTCCATGATGCCTAGTGGTTTGAATTGGTCAAATAGTTCAGGTGAAACGGTCGTGCCGGTTGGTACGCAATATCCCATTGCATTTGCCCAAATCGTTGGATCCGTATATGTAGCGTATAATGGAGTAGTTGCGAAAATAATGAGAGCACATGCTGGTGTGAGTAGGACACCATCTGCGAAGATGTATCCAAGTTTTTTAACACCTGATAACGTATCGTATTCTGGTATTGGGCAAACAAGTGGCCACCACATAGCAAAGGCTGTCAGGATTAGAGCGGCTTTATAGAAATTCTGAGCCGTATAGTGCACCATTAAGTAATCAAAGATTTCTGGGATATGATAGAAAGAAAATAACCCGTTAAATAAAAGCAGTGAAATAATAGGGAATGTGAAAAATTTAAAGATTTTACGAATCACTTTGATATTTAGCAGTGGACGTAGCAACCATGCTGGGGTGCCTACTATCATGAGTGGTGGAGCGACTAAATATACGAGCGCCATCTCAGTCATATGGATGCTGAGTAATAAATGCCCCATAAGTGATAGTGGACCGCCAAGTCCGAGATAAAATAAGAAAACCCCGATTAAGAAAAAGATCTTTTTGTAAAGGGGAATCGGTGCCGAGTCTTTAAAGCTATTTTTCCAAGGTCCTGTTAGAAGTAAGTAGAATCCAGCAATAACGATTGCAGCTACCATAATTCCAGGACTCCATAAAGCACTAAACGAAAATGTGCTCGATAATTGTTCCCACATTAGGAACACCTCCATCTATGATCATAATGCCTGACAGTAAATGTTGACCGTTTTCATCATACCATATCATCTTCTTGCATCCTATCTAACGATAAGAAAGCCTTTACTTTTTCTTCTTACTCTATTGTAAAAAGGATTTCCCATTAACTCAAGGCGGGTTCTACATTTTGTGTGAAGGAATCGTGACAGGCTTCCTCATCTAAGTTGACAATAGTGAAAGGTCTTTCATACAATGGCAACAGAATGGTATATGAATGTATGTTCATGTAATGAGGGAGAGGGGATCGTTTTGGATAATCATGGGCAGGATGTGGCAAAAGAACAATTGGATCTAGATGAAGAAACACTTTTTATTGTTTCGCAAACTTTTAAAGCTTTGGGAGATCCAACGAGGATTCGGATATTAAACTTGTTGGCAGATCGGGAATGTGCTGTAAGTGAAATAGCGGATGCTCTGCATCTTTCTCAATCGACTGTTTCTCATCAGCTTCGCTTTTTGAAGAACTTACGCTTAGTAAAGTTTAGAAGAGCCGGCACGAGTATTTTTTATTCTCCTGATGATCAGCATGTGATGGCACTGCTTCACCAGGCGATCCACCATGCCTGTCACGATTAATCGCTCTGTATGGTAGAATTGTACGGAAACGTTCAAGAAAAATGGACGGTAATGAAGTGAAGTTTCGTTATACTATTATTTGAGTGATTGATAAAGTGAAAGGAGAATGGCTTCTTGTTATCTAAAATTAAACAGCATAAAACAGAATCCGCTGTTATTTTCCTGGCCTTTGTTCTGCCTTTTATAACGATGATGGTCATTGGAGTATTATCCATCTATTTATCATACAGCGGGTAGTACGGAATTAGAAAGGTGGACAAAATATGGATATAGGGTCGATTCTAGTTTATATGTCAACAGGGCTATTTTTTGTAGTGTTTGGTTTATTTGGGTTTTTCTTGTATATGTTAAAGAGAAAAGAAAAAACGGTAGAACATGGGGAGATGGACAACCATGAGAAATAAAAATATTCGCCTTCTTATTATTTTATTAGTTCTTTGTGCTGTCTGGGGTGTAGCCTTCTGGGTTTGGGCGTTTGCCACCGCATAAAAAGCCTTTTCGAGAGATCGAGAGGCTTTTTGTTTGATTTCAATTCTTTAGGAGGTACTATGGACTATATTCAACAAATAAGAGCGTTAGTTGGGAGTCGGCCATTAATTCTACCTGGTGTTGCGATTTTATTATTTGATCATACGAAGAGCAGGCTACTGTTACAGAAGAGAACAGATAATAAGCTATGGGGATTAACAGGTGGATTTATGGAGCCGGGAGAATCTTTTGAAGAGACGGCTGTACGTGAAACGTTTGAGGAATTAGGAGTAGGTATTAAGGAGTTAACGTTTGTTTCCCTCTTTTCTGGTGAAGAGTTATATTACCGATATCCAAATGGAGATGAGGTTTATAGTGTTATTGCTGTTTATAAGGGACAATGTGAGAGTGAAGCTTTTAAATTAGATGGAAATGAAGTATCAGAAGTGAAATATTTTCCACTAAACGAGTTACCTAGCGAAATGAACCCAAATCATAAGGTAGTCTTGGAAAAGTTAGGTTATTTATAACCGTAACCGTTTATTGACAGGATAGAAAGATTCCTATATGCTGAAATTAGGTTATATGTTTAAACACTTAAACGAATAGGAGGCTTTCTGCTATGAATCAGAAAAATGACCATCAGGAAGCGATCCAACTTTTTCGCAAAAGCACACCAATCTTCCAGGCGCTTGGTGATCCCTATAGACAGGATATCATTATGCTACTTAGTGAACACGATCCATTAAGTGTGAATGAGATTACGGAGCGATCGACTTTATCACGTCCTGCTATTTCTCATCATCTGAAAATTTTGCGTGAAGTTGGGCTTGTTTCTGTTGAGCAGAAAGGCACAACGAGATTCTATTCTCTACAATTAGAGGATGGTGTCACAACGTTAAAAATGCTGCTAGCAAAAGTAGAAGAGACTTGCTATTAGTCCTTCTACTCTATTTTAAATACTTATAGTTCAAAAGTTTAAACTTTTAGACCCAAAAAAAGAAAGAGGCTTTTTTGAGAGATACAGCTTTTTGTTCATGAAATTCTCAAAACCGATATTTACGTCGTATAGCATCTTTCCTTATTTTGAGATAAGGTAAAGAGAGCGCTTAATTTTATTTTTATTGGAGGTAACCATTATGAAGAATCGACTGTTATTAGTAACAGTAATAACTCTTCTTGTCGTACTAGCTGCATGTGGGAAAGAAGTTCCTGACGATCTCGATTGGAAAGTACAAGATTTTACATATACAGACCATACAAAAAGTGAGTTTGGATTAAATGATTTAGAAGGAAAAGTGTGGATAGCTGATTTTATTTTTACAAATTGTGAGACGGTGTGTCCCCCAATGACAGCGAATATGTCACAGCTTCAGGATAAGCTAAGTGAAGCGGATGTAGATGTAGAACTCGTTTCATTTTCAGTAGATCCTGAACGGGATACTCCTGAACAGCTTGTGACATTCTCTGAAAAATTTGATGCTGATCTATCTAACTGGCACTTCTTGACTGGATACAATGAAGACGAAATAAAAGGTTTTGCGGAAAGTAGTTTTAAAACGGCTGTAGATGCTGACCCAAGTTCAGATCAATTCATTCATGGTACTAATTTCTACCTTGTTAATAAAGAAGGGATTGCCGTTAAGAAGTATTCTGGCTATTCTAACGTTCCATTTGAAGAGATCGTGGACGACGTCAAAGCGCTTCAATAATGATCAACCAGTCCTCTTCCTTTAGAGGCTGGTTTTTTTTGAAGCGGCGATGACAGAAACTCTGTAAAATTGACAAAAAAGCACATGATTTCTATAATAACCTTGGAAAGCGATAACAAAATGTTGGTTTATTCCATGATTCAAGTCCAGAGTTGAACGATCTTGAGAAATGGATATTTCACTGTATCTGAAAGATCCGGTGTTCTCTAATTGAGCCTACCGGGTTTTTCAATGTGTATTGATAGACCAGAGAGAAGGAGAGAAGATCATGGCAGAAAAGCGCCCAATTACGGTAGCAACAGGAGACGGCATTGGTCCAGAAATTATGGAAGCAACCTTGCACATCTTAGAACAAGCTGGGGCTGAAATTGAGCCTGAATTTATTGACGTTGGAGAGAAAGTATACCTTTCTGGAAATTCAACGGGAATCCCTCAGGAAGCATGGGATTCGTTGCGTCGAACTAAAGTACTTCTCAAAGCACCTATTACAACACCACAGGGTGGAGGATACAAGAGCTTAAATGTAACCATTCGTACCGCTATGGGTCTATATGCAAACGTTCGCCCTTGCGTTTCTTATAACCCTGTTGTAGAAAATAAGCATCCTGACATGGATCTTGTCATTGTTCGAGAAAATGAAGAAGATCTCTATTCAGGAATTGAGCATCAGCAAACACCGGACGTTGTACAAAGCTTGAAGCTTATTTCACGACCGGGATCTGAGCGTATCATTCGTCATGCATTTGAATATGCTCGTAAAAACAATCGTAAGAAAGTAACATGTCTCGTGAAAGATAACATCATGAAATTAAGTGATGGTCTTTTCCATCAGGTTTTCAAAGAGATTGCGGCTGAATATCCTGAAATTGAATCTAATAGTTATATTGTTGACATTGGTATGGCGCGCTTAGCTGATTCGCCTGAAGAATTTGATGTAATCGTTACATTGAATTTATACGGTGATATCGCTTCTGATATTGCCGCTCAAATTGCTGGAAGTGTAGGTTTGGCGGGATCTGCCAATATCGGTGATCAAATTGCGATGTTTGAAGCTATTCACGGAAGCGCTCCTGATATTGCAGGTAAAGGTATTGCAAACCCATCAGGTCTTCTGCACGGTGCGATTATGATGCTTGTTCATATTGGACAGCCTGAAGCTGCAGAGAAAATTCACAATGCATGGTTGAAAACAATTGAGGATGGCGTGCTAACAGGCGATATTGCAAAAGGGAAAAATGCTGTTGGAACGAAAGAATTCTCTCATGCAGTAGTTGAACGTCTTGGTCAATCTCCTTCAGTACTCGAACCGGTCGTATATCGTAAAGAAGTATTGGAAGAGAAAGAAGAAACGAATCGTCCCAATTATGTTCCTGAACGCGAGCTTGACGGAACAGATGTATTTTTATTTAACAACACCCTAACAATTGATGAAATTGCAGAGAAGCTAACGCGTGCAGCGGCAGAAAGCAATCATGAATTTGTGATGATGACAAATCGTGGTGTGAAAGTATATCCCAATGGATTCTCTGAAACATTCTTATCTGATCACTGGCGCTGCAGGTTCCAACCAGTTGAAGGTAAAAAAGAAACTCAAGGAGCGATCCGTGAACTACTAACACAAATTGAATCAGAAGAATTAGATTGGATTAAGATCGAGAACTTATATCGCTTTGACGGTAAGATTGCATACTCCTTAGCACAAGGGCAATAAAGGAAAAAGCGTGTCGTAATGACACGCTTTTTTTATTTGGTTTGATTTCATTGATGAAGCCTGGAGGTGGATAAATTGATGTGACTTGTAGAAACTACAAAGAGAACATGAGAATGTGTGGTGACTGAAAGTGCTTCGATGGTTTAAAAAAAGTCGATCTCCCGATAAGCTGAAAAACTTGCCTGAGCTAATTAAAAGCTTAAAAGACTCCGATGATTTTTTGCATTTTGAAAATAAACAGGATAACAGCTCTTTCTTTTTATATTATTTTAAAACGCTTATTCATGAGAATGAATTCAACGACCACATTTTACCCTATCTCGTGAGAGAACCATTGAAGTCACTTGATGAGGTGAAGAAAAGGGTACCCGTGCCAGGCGTCATCATTACAGAAGATCTTAAGGTAATTTGCGAAAAAGTAATGATGGGTTTTATTATTATTCGCTTGAATGAATCTGCCACAAAATGTGCGATGATACCTTGTCAGGTAAAAAAGGCCAGAGCGATCACACAACCTGAAGTCGAGTTTACAGTTGTCGGGTCAAAGGAAGCATTTGTAGAAGCACTAGATACTAATTTACATTTAATCCGAAAACGGTTACCTGTACATGAATTAAAAGCATATGAGTTAACGATCGGAAAGCTAACAAATACGAAAGTAATCGTTCTCTACCTTGAGGGAATTGCAAACGAAGAGAATGTAAACACCGTTAAACAGCGTCTCGCAGATCTTAAAGTTGATCAGGTTGTCGATAGTTCCGTTCTTATGCAATTAATATCCGATAATAGAAATTCTCCATTCCCGCAACTCATTGATACCGAAAGACCTGACCGCGCTACATCCGTGTTATGCGAAGGGAAGATTGTGATTCTTTCAGATGGATCACCTCAGGCTCTGATTGGGCCAACGACGCTTGTCGAATTCTTTTCAGCATTTGAAGACTATTTTGTGAATTGGATCGTCGCCTCAAGTGCTCGCATGATCCGCATTTTTGCGATTTTATTTTCAATACTTGTGACACCGGTTTATGTAGCAACATTAACCTATCATTACGAACTGATACCGAAAGATCTACTCGGCACCCTCGTTAGCTCCAGGCAACGTATACCGCTACCTCCCATTCTTGAAGCCATATTTTTGGAGTTAGCCATTGAGTTGCTAAGAGAAGCTGGAGCACGATTGCCGACAAAAGTCGGTCAAACGATCGGTATTGTAGGCGGTATTGTTATTGGGACTGCTTCAGTTGAAGCAGGATTAACAAGCAACGTCCTATTAATTATCGTGGCACTTTCTGCCCTTGCCTCCTTTACAACTCCTGTCTATCGAATGAGCAACACTATTCGCTTAACAAGGTTTCCTTTCCTGTTTTTCGCTCATCTGTGGGGGCTCCTTGGTGTAACGATCTGCTTTAGCTTTTTAATAGCTCACCTTCTCAAATTAAAATCGTTAGGTAGACCATTCCTAGAGCCAATCTACCCATTACGTGTTCAGGATTTAAAGGATGCTCTTATTAGGCTTCCATTGAAATTTCAAAATAAGCGACCTATTCAATTACAAACAGAGGATACAGTACGATTTAACCCAGTAACGAAGAAAGAGAAAAATGATTTCCATGAGTAAACGGAGAAAGGAGATGCTTTTATATGGCTGGACCAGAAGTGAAAGATGAGTATAAAGTATCTCCATTTCTAGTGTTTTACCTTGTTCATTCCGTTCAAGTAGGGGTAGGAGTCATGGGGTTTCAAAGAATCAGCGCAAAATACGCAGGAAATGATGCTTGGATCTCGGTACTAGTTGCTGGCCTTAGTCTTAATGTGATTATTTATTTGATATATAAAATCATGCTAAAGGAAAAAGGGGACCTCATTTCGTTACATCAAAATCTTTTTGGAAAATGGATAGGAGGATTATTTAGCTGGATTGCTATTGTTTATTTCATTGCGATGAGCGTGACTATTCTACGTACATATATCGAAGTGGTTCAAGTATGGATGTTTCCAGACTTAAATAAATGGATCTTCGGTTCTGTGTTTCTACTTTTAGTCTATTACTGTTTATCTGGTGGGTTTAGGGTAGTTGCCGGTATAGCTTTCTTTGGTGTCGTATTGCCATTTTATCTTATTTTAACGATGATCTTTCCGATGTTTTATGGACATTTCCGAGACCTTCTGCCGATATTCAACCACTCTATAATTGAAATGTATGAGGGAGTTAAGGGGGCTTCCTTATCTTATTTAGGTTTTACAACGCTTTTTATGTACCTCCCATTTGTGAATGACCCCGAAAAATCTCATCGATGGGCGCAGGCAGGGAACTTATTTACGGTTTTTATTTATACAACAGTCATGATTACAACGATCGCCTTCTTTAGTACCGAACAGTTACAAAAGACCATTTGGGCGACGCTAACAACATGGAAAATTGCAGAAATGCCTTTTGTTCAGCGTTTTGAGTACATTGGTATTACCTCGTGGGCACTTGTGATTCTTCCAAATCTCTGCATTACGATATGGGCTGGAGGTAGAGCAATTAGGAGGTTATCAAATATCAGTCAACGAAATGTGACGATCCCTCTTCTTTTTGTCATTTTATTGGCTAGCAGTGCCTTTGCTAGGAGAGAGAGCATTGATTTACTAAATCAGTATACGAGTCAAATGGGGTTCTACTTTGTTTATCTCTATGTACCATTCTTATTTGTAGTTCAGTATATCAAAAGTAAGGTGGGGAGGTCAGAATGAGACTGATCCTGGTATTCGTAATATGTAGTGTCCTACTTACAGGGTGTGTGGAAAGCAGTATTCTAGATGATATTCAAATGGTGACGATTATCGGTTATGATCTCCCTGAAGATGACAATGAAGAAAGTTTTATTAAAGGAATTGCAGTAGCTCCCCAATACCAAGCTAATGGTAGGGTTGATAATAGCATCTTTATTCAAACAGCTGAACTTAGTAAAGAAATTCGCAGTCAATATAATTCCGAGTCATCAAAATCATTTGTAAGTGGAAAACTGGAGGTTGCTCTCTTTAGCAGGGAAATGGCAGAATCAGAAGGTATTATTGAATTGGTTGATACGCTCCAAAGAGATCCGTCAATTGGTTCAAGAGTGTTCTTGGGCATTTCTAACAGTGACATGGAAACATTATTAAGTACCAATTATGGGAACGTGGATACTGGTACATTTATCCATGATACTTTAAGTCATAATACTAAGCACGGCATGCTGCCACAAACGAGTTTGCATAACTTTCTGTACCATTACTACTCAGAAGGAAATGATCCGATCCTTCCGTTGGTTGAACAAGATGGAGATAAGGTGAAGATTATTGGGCTTGCATTATTCAATGGAGATAAAATGGTTACTACCATTGACTCACAAAGTTTGTTTACATTCAAAATTCTGTATGAGAAATTTTCTAGTAACGATTCATTTACTGTGAAACTGAATGATGAAGAGCATGCTGCTATTTATAATATTGCTTCTAAAAGAAACCTTAACTTAAAAAAGGTTAGAAGCAATAAGGTTCAAGCTCATGGTGAGGTTTTAGGAGTAATCAAGGAGTACTCAGGAAAGCAGCTAACCCCTCAGAAGCTTAAAGAAATTGAGAAAACGATGGAGAAGGAAATTGAGAACAGAGGAAATGAGATGATTCAAGAATTCCAACGGCTAAAGATCGATCCTCTTGGACTTGGGAATGCGATTCGTAGTGTGACTCGAGGTGATTTCAGTCATGAGGATTGGATGGACCGTTATCCTGATATGGATATCGAATTTCATATGGATGTGAAAGTAACAGAGTCGGGAGTCATAGAATAGGCGAAAAGAACCCGATAGAGAAACGCTATCGGGCTCTTTCTTACTGTACTTCTATTTTATTTTCTATAGTTTGGGATAGGGAAACTAGTTCATCTATAACGATTGTCAGACGTTCTTTCGCTTTTGTTTCCACCATGTAACCTTTCTCATCAAAGCATGTGGGATCTGCGCAGAATTGATCAGGGAGGACGAGAGCATATAACCCTCTCATAACTGTTCTCATATTGTTCAATGCGTTAATACCGCCTTTTCCACCACCGCCAACAGAAGCAAGAACAGTTGGCTTATGTTTGAAATGAGAACCACCTAAAAAATCGAGTGCGTTTTTTAAAGCTCCGCTCATGCCATTGTGGTATTCAGGAGAGCAAATAACAAATGCATCAGCTTTTGTTGCATGGTTTATGAGGCGCTGCACCTCTGGATGATCAAGATCTTCTTTTCTCCCTTTAAACAAAGGGAGGTCATGGAATCCTGCGTCGAATGTGAGCACTTCAATTCCCTTTTCATCTAATTGATCGGTAACTGTATTTGTTAAATTCCTCGTCATAGATTTGTCTCTTGGACTACCGTTCATCACCATTACTTTCATAGGAAAGCTCCTTTCTCATACCTCTATATTCTTTTATTACCTCAAATGTGAGTATTTCAATCTAAGTGTATTTTAAATTCTTGTATCGGGCATCGGAGGGAAGAAGGAATTCAGTCTCAGCCTTTAGTTGTAGATTTAATTTTCAAACCAGTTCTGCTTTGTCGCGAAGAGAGCAGCCTGTGTCCGATCGTGGAAATTTAATTTGGAAAGAATACTACTTACATGAGTTTTTACTGTTTTTTCAGTAATATATAAAGCGGCAGCAACCTCTTTGTTGCTCTTCCCAAGAGTGATTTCTCTTAATACCTCTTTCTCCCTTGGTGTAAGGTTTGTGATTCTGCGTTCATCATCGACTTGATCTTTCTTAGTCATATGAGACATCAGCTGATTTGTAGCGAGTGGATGAAGTTGGCGTTTACCGCTAAATGCTGCGCGTATTGTATAAACTAACTCATCAGGGTCAATATCTTTTAATTGATACCCTTCAGCACCAGCGCTAATGGCTGGAAGAACATGATCCTGATCTGAAAAACTTGTTAAGATAATAATTTTGATGTGTGGGGCGTTTTTTTTCAATTGCTTAGTTGCTTCAATTCCATCCATTTCAGGCATAACTAGATCCATTAAAATAACGTCAGGACTGAGCTCATAAGCAAGCTTCACGGCTTCAACTCCATTTTTTGCTTCCCCAACAATTTCAATATCCTCCTGTGTTTGTAAGAATAAGCGAAGTCCTTTTCGAACCATAAGATGGTCATCAGCAAGAAGTAATTTAATTTTCATCATATCCTCCTCTCATATCGGCAGTATAACTTGTACTGTTGTCCCAAAGTTTCTTGTACTTGTGATGGATAAATGGCCACCGAGTATTGCCGCACGTTCCTTCATTCCTCTAAGACCAAGTGTGCAATCCCCAACAGTCGTTTGATCAAAGCCAACACCGTGATCCACAATTGTTAAGCTAGCATCGGTTTCAGAAAATGCCAGCTGGAGTGATACTTCTTTTACAGCAGCATGCTTATGTATATTGTTGAGCGCTTCTTGACCAATCCGGAAAAGCGCCTCTTCTATTGGTCTAGGGAGGAGTTTAAGACCTGAAACATCACAAACGGCTTGCAGACCTAGTCCTAGTGCATAAGTTTTAAGGGACGTCATCACACCGGCTTCAATTCCCACAGGTCGAAGCTGCCAGATTAATGTTTTCATTTCTTGCATTGCTTGCTGAGATAGCTGTTGAATATCGACTAATGCCTCATTAAGAACTAGAGGGTTGTCTTGAATACTCTGTGCACCACGTGCTGTCATTGATAATGAGAACAGTTTTTGGCTAACGGAATCATGCAAGTCTCTTGCAAGTCTGTTTCGTTCTTCAGAGAGGATTAGCTCCTGTCTCTTTTCATTTACTCGTGATTGCTCAATCGCAAGAGCCGTGTGATCAGCAACAGCTTGTAAAATTTCTTCATCCATTTTTGAGAGCCTTACATCCTTGTGACTAAGAGCAAATAGAATACCTATTTGATCATTTCGAATCGTAACCGCTCGGGCATGAATTTCAGTGATTTCCGCATCAATTGGAAGATGAAACGTGTGAGGTGTAACTGGAATTTCTTTATCCACTGCTTCTATAACTTCTTTTAGTGTATCATCAGAATAAGGCATGTTCAGTACGTTTAATTTGTTTTGATCGTACAAAGAGTGGAGAACATGCTGATGACCGCTATTATGGAAATAACCGACGATAGGCCAGTTAAAAGATTGAGCGGTTTGCCGTACAATCCCGTTAATGATCTCCTCAGTATGTTGGCACTTCCATAATTCTCTTGTAAGTGATTCAAGTTTCGAATAGTTTTCTGCACGTTTTTGCTCATCTTGATATAATCGTACTCGTTTAATAGCTGTTCCAATTTGAAAAGCAACCGATTCAAGTAGAGTAAGTTCTTCCTCAGTAAACTTTTCTTTACCAGGTGAACCAACATTTAAAATACCAAATGATTCCCCGGCGGCTGTTAATGGAACGGTCGCATGATGAGTTAATCCTTCTGTATCACCGGTTTTGTGATGGATGGCATCTTCAATTCGTTTACATTCAATGATGTTAACTGCCTCGTTCAGTCGTCCATCCCAAAATTTATTTAAGCACCAGCAAGTTCCTTTACACATTGGTTCCTTTTCTTTCAATGCAAGAGCTTCAGGAAGTCTTGCATCGGCTGTACAAGTAAACTGCTTCTTATAGTTTGATAAGAAAATCCATCCTGTTTTGAGTCCGGTGACGTTCAAAAGCTCTTCAAGAACAGATTGAAGCATCGTCTTCAGGTCAGTTGAACGATTTAATGTTTCGGCAATGGTTTTCAAGGTGAGTAATTCACGCTCGTATCGTTGATCATCCACAGTAGTTCCCCCAATATTTAAACAATTGACATTTTTTATTATACTATTAAGAGGGTTATTATCTAAACAGTAAGATTTACAAGAATACGATGTCCGAAATAATCTATTCATAGATCAGAGAGGCTGAGGAGGAATAATATGAAAATCAAAGAAAAAGCAACAGAACTTTCTTCCGTCCAGCTGATTGTTCTTTTCTATTTTGCGGCTGTAGCATTATCGACGGTTCTCTTAAGTCTTCCGATTGCCCATCAAGCTAATGTTGAATGGAGCTTTATAGATGCTTTATTTACGGCTGTAAGTGCAATTAGTGTTACAGGATTAACAGTCGTTTCTACTGCTGATACGTTTAGTACAACCGGAACATACATCCTTGCTTTCGTACTTCAATTCGGTGGAATTGGGATTATGACCCTTGGAACTTTTGTTTGGTTGTTAATGGGAAAGAAAATAGGGATGAAAGAACGTCAGCTTATTAGTACAGATCAAAATCGTGGTACATTAGCTGGTCTTGTAAGTCTAATGAGACAAATCCTCGGGCTTATTCTCTTATTTGAAGCGATAGGGACAATTATTCTTGGGATCTATTTGTTAAAGTATTATGATGCGTGGCAAGATGCCTTTTTGCAGGGATTCTTTGCTTCAGTAAGTGCTACGACAAATGCAGGATTTGATATTACTGGGAGTTCACTTATTCCATATGCAAATGATTATTTTGTGCAATCCATTAACATGATTCTGCTTATATTAGGTGCAATAGGGTTCCCTGTTCTTATCGAACTGAAGGATTACTTATTCCAAAAGAAAGAAACGGTAGCGTACCGCTTTACGTTGTTTACAAAGGTTACGACGGTTACTTTTTTTGCTCTAATCTTAATCGGTACCGCCCTTATTTGGATTTTAGAAGCAGGAAATTTCTTGGCTGATAAGTCATGGGATCAATCGCTATTCTATTCATTGTTTCAATCCGTTACGACGAGAAATGGTGGTCTCGCGACTATGGACGTGAGTGAATTCACTCTGTCTACGCAGTTAGTGTTAAGTTTACTTATGTTTATCGGCGCATCTCCAAGC
>NZ_JADFCM010000005.1 GCF_015234585.1 Pseudalkalibacillus hwajinpoensis | reverse complement strand
ACGAATGAGAAGAATAATGATATGGAGCAATATGATGGAGACTATCTTAATACAAAAGAAGCGAGCCCTTTTGAGATATGGATAGCGAAGATGATGGATGACACGATTGGATATGAAATGGAGAAGTACAATTGGCAAAGGCCAGTTAGCTTTACAAACTGGGTGACAACCGACTTACTTGAGCATCCAGCAGAACCATCGGAAGAAGAAGATTTAGTTTCAGTGGATCCGAATGTGATTGAATTGAAGGATAATTATTATGCGGGTCAATTTGCTTCTTATCATATTTATCCTTACTATCCGGATTTTCTGAACTATGAAGAGGAGTATGTGAATTATATTGACCAGAACGGTGAGAAAAACAACTATGCCGGTTATTTAAATGCACTTAGAAAAGTTCACACTATGCCAGTTCTTGTAGCCGAATTTGGTGTTCCAGCCTCCCGAGGTATGACTCATCGGAACGTATATGGAATGAATCAGGGCGGGAATTCCGAAGAAGAGCAAGGACTAACGGATGCGAAGCTATTTGAAAACATTGTTTCTGAAGACTATGCAGGAGGATTAGTGTTTTCTTGGCAAGATGAGTGGTTTAAACGAACGTGGAATACGATGGATTACGATAACTCGGATCGTCGTCCTTTTTGGTCAAATGACCAGACAAATGAACAACAGTTTGGGTTATTAAGTTTTGATCCAGGTGAGAAGCAAAAGATTAAAGTTGATGGAAAAGTGAAGGATTGGAATGAGGCGGGAATTAAGCCTTTATTTGAATCAAATAATAAAGATCAGAACTTACAAAACTTCTTTATGACAAGTGATGAGAAATATATCTACTTCCGACTAGATTATCATGAGATGTCCGAAGAACAATTGAAAAAGGATAAAACATTATTATTATTTGATACGATCAGTGGTCAGGGGAGTAAACAGATTGAAGATGATCCTGAAATAAACGCATCGTCTGGAATTGATTTTATACTTAACCTTGCCGGGGAAGATCAATCAAGACTTAGCGTTCATAGCTACTATGACTCGTTTTACTACCAGTATGGTGAGGATCTTGGTTTAATCGAGAAAAAGAATTATGCGAGCAAAAAGGATAATGATGTTTTTCACCCTATTCGACTAGCCCTGAATAAACAATTAACAATTCCAAGCACAAAACAAATACTTCCATTTGAAGATTATGAAACGGGTCTTCTGACCTATGGAAATGCTAATCCAGGCAGCGAAAACTTTAATTCACTTTCAGATTTTATCGTAAAAAACAATTCTATTGAAATTCGATTACCATGGGCTTTATTTAATATTAAAGATCCAAGTGATAAGGAAATGATGGGCGATATGTGGAATGGCGGACTTACTAGCTCGAAGAAAACAGATGGTTTTAAAGTAGGAGTGGTGATGTATGAGGGGGATTCAAAAGGTTCGGATTTGTCGATCTCATCTATTACTGAATCAATGCCATCTATAGATAACGGAAACCTGTCAGTTAATCAATTCTACAAATTCACATGGGACAAATGGAATGAACCTGACTATCATGAAAGATTAAAACAATCGTACTATATTATGCAAGATGAGTTTAGCCGATATAAGTAGTAGAGGGAATTTCCCTCTACTTTCTTTAATATGAAGGTATTATTAAAGGGTGTTCGTGATTTAATCTTATTAATCAATATTAAAAGAAATGGGTGAATGGTTTGACTCCTAGATTATTAATAGCAGAAGATGAAGAGATTCTAAGAATGTTAATCGTTGATACACTTGAAGATGATGGGTATGACATCGATGAGGCTGAAGATGGGGCGGAAGCATACAGTTTTATTCAAGATAATGACTATGATTTAGTATTACTTGATTACATGATGCCTGAGATGACTGGTCTTGAAGTTATCAAAAAAGTTCGCTCTGAAGGGAACATGGATGTCAAAATCATGATGCTAACGGCAAAGGCTCAGAAGAAAGATGAAGAGATTGCAAGAGAAGCTGGGGCGGATTATTTTATTTCAAAACCGTTTAGTCCTGTTGAGCTTGCGAGCGTCGTAGAGGATATTCTTGGTGAATAGAAGATGGAAAAGTAGTTTATCACGTCAATTTGTCTGGTTTATGAGCGGGTTTTTGTTTCTGATTTTAGTTGCGGCAGTTGGGTTAGGGCTTTATAGTCAGTCAATTGAAGCCAAGTATGAGGAGAAAGTAGTAGATCTGCGACAAAAACAACAGTATGCAGTTAAACTGGAAGATAGTTTGAATGATATGTTTTTTGAGGCTCGAGGTTATTTAGGCTTTCGTTTAGAGGATCCTTTTTTAAGTAATTATGTTATTCAGAAAGATATGATTGTAGATAAGATCAAACAGCTTGAACCAGAGCTACAAAATAGAGAAGAAAAGGAATATATTATAGACCTTCAAGGTGAATTGGTTAATTATTATAAGCTGTTTGAAAAGGCAAAAATACAGGTAGCTTCAGATAATACTGAAGGGTTGCAAAATCTTTCTCAAAATCAGGGCGGGAGTGATTTAGTCTATGATTTAAGAGAGCAAACTCGAGATCTCGTTTCTAATGTAGAAAACGAAATATATATAACTGAGCAAGGTTTGGTTGATCGTTTATCGAATTTACAGATGCTTTTTGTCTCATTTGTCATTTTTCTTCTATTAATTGCAACGATACTTGCTGGTATTATGGCTAGGCGTATTGGAAAACCACTTCAGGAATTGGCGTTAGCTTCTAGTCAAGTATCTTCCGGAGAAAATGTGGAAATGCCCCACGTGAAAAGATCAGATGAACTAGGTGAGCTTGCACGATCATTTAATTTAATGGTTAAGAATATCCAGCAAAATGAGAGGGCACTCATCACATCAAATGAAGCATTAGTTGAGCAGAGCGAAGAACTTAAAGGAAGTAAATTTACGCTTGAACAGAATGTAAAAGCGATGAATGTACAAAAAAAAGTGTTAGAGCATCGCAATGAATTAAATCGATCGCTTGCGTCTACCTTAACGAAAAGCGAACTATTGCAAAGTATCATTACGAATATGATTCATATCCTTAACTCTGACAAGGGTATTATCGTTATGCTAAATCAAGGCAAAGACTATGCATCACTTGGCGTTAGTCAAGAGAAAGTCCATGAATGGATTGATCATTTACTAGACGGACCTGGCGTTAAAGCAATCGAGCAAAAGAAATTTCATATTGTTCAAAGACAGGCTTCAATTGGGGAAGCAGGTTATCATGGAGTAGAAGAAAATTCAAATGATATTTACATTCCAGTTCTTTCAGATAACGAACCAGTCGCTTTACTTTGTATTACGAGAATAGGAGGGGAATTTACGACTGATGAAGTAACGGAACTATCCGATTTGTCGCGTCAAATTTCGCTCGCTCTCGATAAGCTTCGATTATATGAAACGACTGAGAATGAGCGACAAATTAATAGAGAGATCTTGAATACGATTCGTGAAGGGATTCAGCTCGTTGATAGAGAAGGAACAACTCGAGCTGTGAATGATCAAATGTGTACGATGTTGGATGCTTGTTTTCCTGATGGTGCAAATGAAAAACCGTTTACTGAGTGGAGTTCTAAGTTCCTTATGCAAGTCGATTTAAATGATCGAGAAGAAGTGAGTTCATACGTTCATGACGTTATTGTTGGGGTTAAACCTAAACAGAGTGAACTTATCTATCAAACAAATACAGAACCATCCCTCTTTATCCAAATGTACTACGAGCATTTATATACCGATGGCAAATTTATTGGATCGATTTTCGTCCATCGGGATATAACCCGTGAACATGAAGTTGATGAAATGAAGAACGAATTTGTCAGTACGGTAAGTCATGAACTTCGTACCCCCCTGTCGAGTGTACTTGGTTTTACGGAGCTCATGCTCTCTAAAGAGTTAAAACCTGAGAAGCAGAAGAAATATTTAAATACAATCTATAAAGAAGCCAAACGATTAACATCACTAATCAATGATTTTCTCGATATTCAGCGAATGGAAGCTGGTAAGCAAAATTATGATAAAACGCGTATTAATTTAATAGAGATGATCGAAGAAGTATTGGATAGTTATCGCGATAATTCTAAGCTTCATTCTTTTATTGTTGAAGATTTGGCAGATAAACATGAGATTATTGGTGACGGGGATAAAATTAAACAGGTGTTCAATAATTTTGTTAGCAATGCTGTAAAATATTCTCCTGAAGGCGGCACGGTATTAACCCGATTTAGAATCGAGAATGATCATCTTTACGTCGATATTAGAGATGAAGGTTTAGGGATCCCGCAGGATGCACTATCTAAATTGTTTACAAAGTTCTTTCGTGTTGATAATTCGGACCGGCGCCAAATTGGTGGCACGGGACTGGGACTTGCCATATCGAAAGAAATCATGACTGCGCACAATGGTGACGTTCTTGTAACATCGGAATTAGGAAAAGGAAGCACGTTTACTCTTGTTTTTCCACTTGGAATCGAAAAACAGTCGGTAAATTCTCAATCTGGAGAGTTTCAAGATTCAGGCGTTTTGATTGTAGAAGATGATGATAGTCTCGCTCTCTTATTGTCGGAGGAGATTACTGGAAGTGGATTTGCGGTTCGTCATTGTAGAAGTGGAGAAGAAGCAATTGAGCTCCTTGAGCAAATGACACCTGAGGGAATCGTTCTTGATATTATGTTAGAAGGCCGTATGAGTGGCTGGGATGTTCTGAAAACAGTAAAGGAAACAGAGCGGACAAAAAATATACCGATCTTTGTTTCAACCGTAAGTGAAGAGAAACAGCGTGGGTTTGAATTAGGGGCAAAAGACTATCTTATTAAACCATATCCTCCTAAAAACTTAACGAAATCGTTAATCAAAACTCTTGTGAGTAAGAACAACAATGGAAGAATATTAGTACCTGATTATTCCATTGAAGATAAAGAAGAAGGCTTATCCGATTAATCGGATAAGCCTTCTTCTTTAAATTAATTTCGTTGTCCAATCTTCACAGTTCCATACATCTGTTGCAATGTCTTGATAGAATTCAGGTTCATGGGAGATCAGAATGATGCTACCCTTGTATTCATTTAAAGCACGTTTCAATTCAGCTTTCGCTTCTACATCAAGGTGGTTTGTTGGCTCATCAAATACGAGCAAGTTGGATTCTGTGTTCATCAATTTACAAAGTCTAAGTTTCGCTTTCTCGCCGCCGCTAAGAACGTCGACCCTGCTCTCAATATGCTTCGTTGTTAGGCCGCACTTGGATAAGGCAGCTCGAATTTGAGCCTGGCTGTAGTGGGGAAACTCTCTCCACATCTCTTCAATACAAGTGTTAGATGTTCTTGTCTTAATTTCTTGTTCAAAATAACCAGTATAAAGGTAATCACCAAGCTCAACTGAACCTTCAATCGGCTTAATTTCGCCAAGTATACTGCGAAGAAGTGTCGTTTTACCAATCCCATTTGCACCCATAAGGGATATTTTTTGCCCTCTTTCCATTGAAAGATTTAATGGACGGGATAGTGGTTCATCGTAACCAATAACAAGATCTTTTGTTTCAAAGATGAGCTTGCCAGAAGCCCGAGCTTGCTTAAAATGAAACTCTGGTTTTGGCTTTTCTTTGGCGATCTCAATTACATCCATCTTATCAAGCTTCTTTTGTCTCGACATCGCCATGTTACGCGTTGCAACTCTTGCTTTGTTTCTCGCAACAAAATCCTTCAATTGAGAGATCTCCTGCTGTTGCTTTTTAAACGCTGCTTCAACCTGTTGTTTTTTCACTTCGTATACAGATAAGAAGTTATCATAGTCACCTACGTATCTTGTTAGCTCTTGATTTTCCATGTGATAAATCAAGTTGATCACGCTATTTAAGAAAGGAATATCGTGAGAAATGAGTATAAACGCGTTCTCATATTCTTGTAAGTAACGCCTGAGCCATACGATGTGCTGCTCATCAAGATAGTTTGTCGGTTCATCGAGAAGGAGAATATCAGGCTTCTCGAGAAGAAGTTTAGCAAGAAGGACCTTTGTTCTTTGGCCACCACTTAAATCTTGTACATCTTTTTCAAGTCCGATTTCATCTAGTCCAAGCCCACGTGCAATTTCTTCTACCTTTGCATCAATTACGTAGAAATCATTGTTAGCGAGCATATCTTGCATTGTTCCTGTTTCTTCTAACAATTTTTCTAGCTCTTCTGGAGAAGCTTCCCCCATTTTCGCAAATAGCTCGTTCATTTCTGCTTCGTAATCAAACAAATACTGAAAAGCGCCTTTAAGGGCGTCACGAATCGTCATGCCTCGTTCAAGAACAGTGTGCTGATCGAGATAGCCGACTCTTACATTTTTAGACCATTCAACTGTTCCTTCATCTGGTTCTAACTTTCCAGTAATAATATTCATAAATGTCGATTTACCTTCGCCGTTAGCACCAACAAGTCCAATATGTTCGCCTTTTAGAAGACGAAATGATACATCATCAAAAATAGCACGGTCACCGAATCCGTGTGTTAGGTTTTTCACGGTTAATATACTCATAGGAAAACACCCTTTGTTTATGGTTTAACAATCCTCATTGATTATATCGGACTATGGGCTGGGATGAAAGTAAGGAAGATGAGAAAACGATGGGAATTTTCGTAAAAAGCAGCCGTATAGTAAGAAAGACACAACATAAGGCGTGATGAGGCATTTGACCTATGAAAAATAAAGGAACATTTACATCGTGTTTCATTTAGCTTAATAGTGTACGTTTAAACTAGAGGGGCTTAATAAAACGGAGCTTTTAATTTAAAGGGGAGGGAATATGAATGAATACCACACGTCGTAGGGTTTATGGAACGGTTGCTTTTATGTTAGTTGTGTCGTTGATTATGATGTATTTCACGATTACACCATCTTTTGCTGATGGATCTGGAACTTCATCATCACCTTTTTCAGTTAATCAGGGAATAGCAAATCAAGGTAGTACAGGGTCAGTTGAAGGATATATTGTTGGAAAGCCAGTCTCAACTTCCTCCGTAACTACGTCTGACTTCTCGGATGACTATGCGATCGCGATTGCCGATCAAGTGAATGAAACAAATGTAAATGAAATGCTTTTCGTCCAGGTTCCATCAACTTTCAGAAGTGATTTTGGATTGCAAAGTAATCCTAGTTTACTAGGTGAAGCTGTTGTGGTCAGTGGAAGCCTAACAGATTATTTCGCTCATACAGGAGTGAAGAGTGTTTCCGATATGGAATTAAGTGATGGTGGAGGAAGTGGGGATCCTAACGACCCAGGTGATGGAGAACCATCCCCTTACGATGATACATACTATAGCTCGGCTGTTGGTAAAACCGGTAGTGCCTTAAAATCTGAGCTGCATCTTATCATCGATGATCACAATGAGCTAACTTACAGTGAAGTTTGGGATGCCCTACGCGTGACGGATGAAGACCCAGCGAACCCGAACAATGTACTTCTCCTTTATAGTGGCAGATCTCAAAGCAAATATGAGAATGGTGGTAACGTTGACGACTGGAATCGTGAACACGTTTGGGCGAAGTCTCACGGGGATTTTGGGACATCTATGGGGCCAGGAACAGATATTCATCATTTACGCCCAACTGATGTAACAGTCAATAGTTCACGTGGTAATCTTGATTTTGATAACGGTGGATCCCCTCAATCAGAAGCACCCGGTAACTATTATGATAGTGATTCTTGGGAGCCTCGTGACAGTGTGAAAGGTGATGTAGCACGAATGATTTTCTACATGGCTGTTCGTTACGAAGGGGACAGTGGTGAAGTGGACCTTGAAGTAAATAATCTTGTAAACAATGGTTCATCACCATATATTGGAAAAGTTTCTGTGTTAAAAGCATGGAATGAAATGGATCCCGTGGATTCCTTTGAAGAAAATCGAAACAATGTTATTTATGATCAGTATCAACATAATCGCAACCCGTTTATTGATCATCCAGAATGGGTGGAAGCGATCTGGTAGCAAGAAAAGAGCACCTGCCCTTAGGTAGGTGCTTTTTTCTATAAATTTCGCATTAAACGTTTTGCGATCTGTTCATAATGATCCTTAGTAATCCCTGGAGCAAATTCTTCTGGAAGATCATCTAGATTAGGAATTTGAGCCCCTTCTGGTGCCCCCTCAATCACCATTAGTTTTTCACCATTTTCCGGGTTAGTCCCCTTCCATATTTGTTTAATACCTAAGTAATCGCTATCACTCCAAGTATAAAGAACGTTGTTCAATCCTTGTTCTTCAAATTTTCGAGCATAGTCAAATTTGGAGTTATCAAGGCTCGGAATCGGAAGCATTTTTGTTAAGTCTGTACCTGTCGCAATCTCAATCGCTTTTGCGTATGCAAGTACATGAGTTCCACCACGTACGAGTAAGTAGCCAATCATTTCTCGGGCTGTAGGATGATCGGTCATTTCATAGACGCGCATCTTATGCGTTCTTGCACCAACCTCCAGAAAAAAATTATGGAGTAGGTCAAGCACTAGATTGCCGCTACTGAAAACGTAATCTCCGCGCCAGGAGTTGCCCATTCCATCTGCAGCAAGAGCTGTTTGCGCTGTAGCGACAAACTGAGCTGTATTTCGCACGTCTTTACCATTTTGTAATGGAGTTAAATCAGGTGGCGCTTGAAAAGAACTTCCTGTGGTCAACAAGTTGATCGAGGTTGTGACTAATTCCACATGTCCAAATTCTTCTGCAGTAATACTGGCAACAAGGTCATAAAAAGGCTTCAACTTTTTTTTCTCACGAAAGCTAAACGACTGGAACATGTAGTTATTTAGTGTAGACAATTCTCCAAAGCGTCCTCCAAGTAAATCCTGTACGGCAGCAGCTGCGTTTGCATCCCCATGATCTGGTATCGGAAGCTCAATTAACTGCTTATTGATTCGCTTAAACATGCGATCCCCCCTTTAATTAGGAAATACCCAGACAATTTGTTGAATGCGAACAAAAAAAGGGGTTTCGTTCACTTGTAAAACAATATGATCTGGCATCACGGATTCGAGCATTCCTTGGAGTGAGCCATTTGTTGTTTGGACTGTAATCAATCTCCCTTCAATTGATATCAGTGTTTGATAGACGTAGGGATCTACAGAACTGATTAATTGGGGTTGTTGACTCAAATTCTTTCATCCTCTCAAAAATGTCCTTTAGCAATATTAATTTACGCACTATATAGGTTGTCATAGTCGATAAGAATGAAATGAACCCAAATGAGTGATGACCCATAGTCTGTAAAAAGGAGGGGAAGAGATAAGTGAAGCAGAAGCTGATGGTGACGTATCGTGATGGAATGAGAGAGAAGAACTGTGTATTAGGAAGGAAATATACATTAACACATTCCGATATAACTGGAGAATTGTTTTTAACGATTGGAAAAGAATATGCCTTTGATCGCATTTCTTCCATAAGAGATGAGGTGCTTGGAAGCTTTCGAAATGATTGTGGACTCTATTTTTACGTATATGTCTTAATTGACGATCCTACAGAAGAGGGGAGGTCGAGTATAAGAAATCGTATATTTCGAGAAGAGTTACCTGGAGCCTTATCGGCTATAAGAGTAGGAGATGAACACTTATATCAAGCAGATCCAGAACTAGATAATTTACCTATTTGGGTTTACTTTGATTCAAATGAAGCACAATGGGAAGCTTACGAGTACTATGGATCACTTAGAGAATATAGAAACAGCCAGCATAAGTAGGCTGGCTGCTTCTTTCATTTAAATTAATCATGAGAATGAGGGTAACTTTTGTGAGAGTTTACCTTATGGGTTAGTTGTCCATAAACCTGCTGTTTTAATGAATACACGTTTGTTCATTTTTAGTTGAGCAACGATAAACTCAGCCATATCTTCTGGTTGAAGCATATTCTCTTGATTTCCATCTGTTAGGTTATTTTCTACTGCGAGATCCGTAGAAACGGTACTTGGTGTTAGCGCACTTACACGGATATCATGCTTGCGAACTTCTTGAGCTAGTGATTCCGTTAGACCCATAAGTCCGAACTTAGAAGCACTATAGGCACTAGTAACTGGTGCACCTTTTTGTCCTGCTGTAGAAGAAATATTAATAATATCTCCTGATTTACGCTCAATCATATCTGGCAGTACAGCACGTGTTACATAGTAAGCACCTAGTAAGTTCACTTGAATGATCTTTTCCCACTCTGTAACTTCGAGATCCATGAAGCCACCCATTTTAGCGATACCTGCATTATTAATAAGAATGTCTACTTCGCCAAGATCTTCTTTCAATTTAGCTACAGCTGTTGTTACTTCCTCATTAGATGAAACATCTGCAATAGCGAAGGAAGTTTTTACACCTTCTGCTTCGATTTCTTTCGCTACGTTCTGAAGTGTCTCTTCTGTACGGGCAATCATTCCGATATTTACGCCTTCTTTTGCAAGGGCAATTGCCGATGCACGACCAATTCCTCGAGCCGCACCTGTAATAAGTGCTGTTTTTCCTTTAAGAGCTACCATGTTGTTTCCTCCCTCGTTAACTTTAAGTTCCAACGTTTATTCTATAGGGTTAGCTTTGAGCAGGAAAGAATTTTGCTTTGCGATTGTAATAGTGTGATAAAATATAAAAGTGAGATTATTCAAAAATGAATAGTAAATAACTTGATAGATAAGGGATTTAATAACACATTGAAAAAGTATTCAATAATGAATAGACGAGGTGGGCGTATGGCGGAATGGAATGAATATGAGGCAATCTTTCATTCTTTACAAGAGGATATACTTGTCACAGATCCTAATGGAATCATTGTGAAAGTTAGTGAAGGAACAGGGATGGTTTATGGTGTTAACGCAAATGACTTAATGGGGAAATCAGTATATGAACTGGAACGAGAAGGTTTATTCACACCACTTGCAACGCCACTGGTGGTAAAGGATAAGAAGCGTGTTACGTTTGTGCAAACGGGTTCTGATGGCAAAAAACTGCTTGTAACAGGTTTGCCAGTGTTTGATGATGATAAAGAGCTAGTAAGGATTGTAAGTTATTCTCATGATATTACTGAATTAATGGAAATAAAGGCCGGGATGGAAGAAATGTCTTCCGAAATGGAGCGTGTTAAAAATGAGCTTGAGCAGCTTAAGCAAAGGCAGGATGATGAAGGGCTTATCGCTAGAAGTCATGAAATGAGAAAAGTGATGGCAACAGGGAGACAAGTTGCAGGTGTGGATGTTAATGTTCTCCTTCTAGGAGAGTCCGGAGTAGGAAAGACGGAAATGGGAAGATACATTCACCACAAAAGTGATCGTAGAAATGGACCGTTTATTGAAGTGAACTGTGGAGCAATTCCTGAAGCGCTTTTTGAAGCAGAATTGTTCGGTTATGAAGATGGCGCATTCACGGGAGCTAGAAAAGGTGGACGTATGGGGTTAGCAGAAATGGCGTCTACAGGAACACTTTTCTTAGATGAAGTCGGTGAACTTTCACTGCAAAACCAAGTGAAAGTATTAAAGTTAATTCAAGAAAAACGCTTTTATCGACTTGGTGGAACAAAAGAAATTCATTCTGATTTTCGGTTAATCAGCGCAACGAATAAGGATTTGGAACAAGCTGTGCAAGAGAAAAAATTTCGAGAAGATTTATTTTTTCGGTTGAATGTCGTCCCATTGATGATCCCTCCACTAAGAGATAGAAAAGAAGATATCCTTCCGCTCATTCAATCGTTTGTCGATCATTTTTCGAGACAATATAAACGAAAGCGGATGCTAAATAAGATAGTGATGCATGAGTTAACTCAGCATGTGTGGAGGGGGAACGTTAGAGAGCTGATGAATTTAATAGAGCGTCTTATTGTTACTTCAGATGCATTCGTTATACACGAGGAAGATCTCCCTCAAACATATAAAAGTTCGAGTGAAGACTATTCAGAAATGAATAATTTTAATGAAACTTTACAAGAAACGGTTGAAAGAGTTGAGAAAGAACGACTTGAACAGGCTAGACGTCAGTTTCGAACGACGACAAGGATTGCTGATGCATTAGGGATGAGTCAACCGACAGTAGTTAGAAAACTTAAAAAATACAGAATTCAATAGGTTTTGGCATAATACTTGCATATTAAAAGAAGCGAGAAGTGAAAATTACTCTTGCTTCTTTTCTGATTTATATGCAAGAATATGAATTAATATTAAAAATGTCGAAGGAGAGTGAAGAATGGAAGTTAAACAGGAAAAATCCTATCCTCTTGAAAGTACGGGTCAATCAGTAGAGAAATCTCAAACAAAAAAAGCGTATGCATGGTTTCTTATTCCATCGTTAATCGGTATCTTATTATTTCTTGTTCCCGTTCCTTTTAATGGGAAAATGACGATTGGGGTCGGGATTTTGGCTGAGTCTATACAAATAAAACTAGCGCCTATCTTGCCTGGATTTATGACCGCCATTCTTATTTTATCTGCTATTATTCCTATTATTGCAAAAGCGTTTGAACCAAAAGCCATCATGCTTCGTCCGTTTCTGAAGCAATTATTTTATGTGAATTGGTTCTGGATTAGTACGAGGTTAATCGGTGCATTATTCGCAGTAATGACACTGTTTAAATTCGGTCCAGAATTTATCATCTCGGATGTTTCGGGTGGTACAATGCTATACTCACTCGTTCCCGTTCTTGCAGCATGGTTTCTCTTTGCTGGTCTGTTAATGCCTCTCTTACTAGAATTTGGGTTAATGGATTTCTTCGGAACAGCCCTTCGTTATGTGATGCGTCCTTTGTTTAAGTTACCTGGTCGCTCATCCATAGATGCGCTTGCTTCCTGGATGGGGGCAGGAACCGTTGGGGTACTGATTACAACGAAACAGTATGAAGAAGGCTATTATACAAAAAGAGAAGCTGCTGTTATTGCAACAAATTTTTCGATCAATTCGATCGCATTCAGTCTTGTTGTTATTAGCTTTATTGGTTTAGAAGATATGTTTATTCCGTTCTACTTTACGGTTGTGGTAGCAGGGCTAGTTGCTGCGTTTGTTTGTCCACGTATACCACCGCTATCTCGTAAAGCGGACACGTACTATGAGGGTACAGGAAAACAAATTTCTGAAGATGTACCTGAGGGTGTCTCTAGCTTCAAATGGGGAATACAAAAAGCACTAGAGAAGGCTTCTGAAGTAAAAGGAGTGAAGCATGTAGCTGGTCAGGGTGTTAACACCGTGCTTGATATTTATTTTGCTCTTATTCCGCTTGTGATGGCACTTGGAACAATTGCCCTTATTATTGCTGAATTTACGCCTTTCTTCACATATTTATCAATGCCGATCGTACCGGTCCTTGAACTTATGCAAATTCCTGAAGCAGCTAAAGCAGCGCCGGCTATGTTAGTTGGTTTTGCAGATATGTTTTTACCTGCAGTTATAGGAACAGGGATTGAAAGTGAATTAACGCGATTTGTTATTGCAGCTATTTCATTAACACAATTAATTTATATGTCAGAGATTGGTATTTTGCTAGTGAAATCGAAAATTCCAATTTCAGTTCTAGAACTTGCTATTATTTTCTTGCAACGTACGGTTATAACACTTCCGATTATTGTTGTCATGGCCCATTTCTTTGTATAAAAGCAGAATTTAAAGGAGGATATCACATTGGCTACATCATTTGAACATAGATACAACAACATGTCAGACTATCTTGCACCAAGTATGGCAAAGGATCATCCGAATTTACCAGTCGTGAAAGAAGAGGGTTGCTATTACTATGGGGCAGATGGCCAAACGTACCTAGATTTTACATCAGGTATTGCCGTAGCGAATACGGGCCACCGTCACCCTAAGGTTGTACAGGCTATAAAGGACGGTGCTGACTCTCTTATGCACGGGCCTTCAGGAGTAATTATGTATGATTCAATTCTAAAGCTAGCAGAACGTCTTCAAGGCATTATGCCGAAAGATTTAGATTGCTTTTTCTTTGCGAACAGTGGCACTGAGGCCATTGAAGGTGCGATGAAACTTGCTAAATATGTAACGAAACGACCGTATGTTGTTTCCTTTACAGGTTGCTTTCATGGACGCTCGCTTGGTGCTCTTGGTGTAAGTACATCAAAAAGCAAATACCGTAAATTTTTACAGCCTAATGGACTAACCTATCAAATTCCTTATGCGGATGCTGCTAGTTGTCCAGAAGGACAAAGTGTAGAAGATTATTGTGTTGGTGAGCTTGAGAAAGATTTCGAAATGCTTTTTGATCATCAGGTAACTCCTGAAGAAGTGGCTTGCGTAATCGTGGAACCTGTTCTAGGAGAAGGTGGCTATATCATTCCACCGAAAGAATGGTTACAAAAAGTAAGAGAGATTTGTGATCGCCATGGCATGCTGCTAATCTTTGATGAAGTTCAAACAGGATTCGGGCGGACTGGTGACTGGTTCGCTGCACAGACGTTTGATGTTACACCTGATATTATGGCGATCGCAAAAGGAATTGCCTCTGGGATGCCTCTTAGCGCCACAGTAGCTTCAAAAGAACTAATGAGTCAGTGGCCTATGGGAACACATGGCACAACATTTGGTGGTAATCCGATTGCTTGTTCAGCGGCGCTAGCTACTCTCGACGTAATTGAAGAAGAAGGATTACTTTCCAATTCGAAGGATATGGGTGCTTATGCATTAGAAAAATTAGCTCTTATAAAGGAAAAGCACCATGTGATCGGAGATGTCCGTGGTGTAGGTTTAATGATTGGAATTGAAATTATTGATCCAGAGACAGGCGCTCCAGACGGAAATGGAATGATGCGGATACTAGATCTGTCTCTTGAAAAAGGGGTGCTTTTCTATCTGTGCGGAAAACATCAAGAAGTGATTCGAATGATTCCTCCATTGATTATTACGAAAGAACAAATTGATGAAGGCCTCCGTATTTTTGAGGAAGCTGTCACGGAGTTTGAACAAGAGAAACACGTTGTTTCTGTAGGATAATGTTTTAATAACCCCCATCACTATGGACGTGATGGGGGTTTGTTTTTTACAGCTACGTGGATATAACTAATAAATCGAGTAAATCATTTCATTTCCGCGGAAATATTTCAAAGTTTGCGGGTTAAAACGACATATCAATTCAGTATTACGTATTAAAACAGTGTTACATTGGTTTCAGACTCACTGATCAGGGAACTTAATACATAGTTTTAAATTGAGAGGGGATCCACTATGCTGGAATTTCTGATTCATTTCCTGAAAGAGCTTGGAATCTGGGGTCTTTTAATAAGCAATGCTATTGAAGCATCATCTCTACCTTTTCCGGGGGGGATGATGACTTTGACGTACGGTTATTTATTGAATGCTTCAATGATCGAGATGGTTGGTTTTGCATTTCTAACGAGCGGTATTTACACGATTTTTAGTTTTATTCCATATGGGATCGGTTTGAAAGTAAAGGATAAAGTCGAAAGGAAATTAAAAAAGAAGAAGGTTGAACGCGTTCAAAGATGGTTTAGAAAATGTGGTTCATGGAGTATTGCGATTACACGCCCACTTGGGATAGGGAACTATGTATCCTATGTGTCTGGTATGAGTAAGGTCAAGCCCTGGATATTTGGAGCACTTACCTTCGTCGGTATATTTCCTTGGACAATCGCTATGTTGTGGATTGGGCGGAATGGGAATATAAAATCAGTTCAAGCGATTTTAGGGAGCATACAGAAATATGTCTTTTTAATTGTTGTAGTGGCAGTTATTGGGTTCATTGGGTATCACTACTATCGTAAAAGGTGTAAAATCGATAGTAAGAAACAAGTGTTCAACACCGATCAAACGTAACATTGATCAGGTAAGGAGAGATTGTATTGGATAAATTAAATTATGAACTCGAAGTTCCAGGAAGTACCACTGTTACTCTGGAGCAACTGATTAATCAAAAGAAATCGATGGTCGTATTTGTCCGTCACCTTGGCTGACCAGTTTGTCGAGCTTATCTTACGCAGTTGCGTAAGCGCGTAAATGAAATTGAGAATGAGGGCTTTCAGATTATAGCCATCGCCCCCTCAAATGCTACTTATATTAGCCAGTTTACAGAGGCTTTTGGAGAATTTCCGTTTGTCATTGCAGGTGATCCGAAGAGAGAGGCATACCGTGGCATGGGACATCACACGATGCCAAAGTGGAAATTACTTGGACAAGCAGCGATTGGATTTGTCACCCGGAAGATGGATGGGTTTATTCCAAAAGAACAAAAGAAAAAGGATTTTGTATTAAAGTCGATGAAAACGCAGGATGTTTATATTCAAGGTGGAACGTGGGTGTTTGATGAGAGAGGGAAGTTAATCTGGCATCATATTGATAAGTCCCCGGAAGATCATGCGAAGATCGATTTAGTTATTGATGTGTTGCGAGGTAGAAAAAGCGCTTCTAACAATTAGTTAGAAGCGCTTTTTGCATATTCATTATAAGGAAAGGCATATGGTTTATTGGTTAACGACTTTTTTGCGAATGGCAAATGCTGAACCAGCAGCTGCTAGAGAACCAAGAGTAATCCAAAGTGCTGTTAGGTCAGATGACTGCTCACTCGCACCACCCATACCTGTTTTTGGCATATCACCAGGCATTGCTTCTCCTGCAAATTTGTCTGGCATTTGCTTAACTATAGCGCCTCCAAGAGATTCGCCTACACCAAACATGAATGCATAGCCTTCACGGAATTGTTCAATTGAACCTTCGTAATCACCAGACATGTAAGCTTCAAATGATCCAATTACTTGTTTTTCATGAGCCATAAGAGCTTCAGTAGCAGCGTCGGTTGGAAGGTTTTCTTCTGTTGCTGTTCCTAGAAAAGCTCCAAAGTTCTTAGGGAATGTTGTCATCATACGTTCTTTCGCCATTTCCATAGCTTCCTCGTCCTCAGATAGAGATGCGACTACAAGGTCAGCTTGTGCAGCAATATGATCTTCTTGCCAGATCTTTTCAAACTGAGCAGCCCCTTCATCTCCGTAGATCGAACCGATAGCCGCTTTAAAGTCAGCTGTGTTTCTGTCCTCAGCCCAGTTAACAAAGTCATAGTCTTCTGATTGGTCATAGCCTTTTTCAAGACCAAGGGAAGAAAGAGCAAAGTGCTCAGATGCAAGGCTGTTTAGAGTTGAGCGTAAGTCTGCAGCAGGAGTATCAGCTTTTGTATTTTCAAATTTATCAGGCATCTGCGTTACAATTGCACTAGATAGTGCTTTGCTGATCGCAAACATATGCTTATGCCCTTCACGGAATGTCGTGTAAGCTTCTTCGTAATTTCCTTCTGTATACTCATCAAAAGTTGTTAGGACTTGATCTTCGTGAACTTCTAGAACATCTGCAGCGGCTTCCTTAGGAAGATTACCTTCTGTAGCTGTATCAAGGAACGTGGAGAATTCTTCAACAAATTCGTCTACTTCAGCTTCAGCTTCTTTACGAAGTTCTGCATCATCTTCGGTTGCTGCTTTTACGAAATCAGCGGAGTAATCATTGTGACCTCGAAAGATATCTTCAAATTGTGCAGCGGCTTCATCGCCATAGACAGATGCAATCGCTGGTGTCATATCAGCTGCGTTCTGATCCAGGGCTTCAGTTACTTCTTCTGCATCCTCTGTACCGTCATATGATTTCGTCATGGATGAAACAGCTAGTACAAAATGTTCAGATAAGAGCTGGTCAAGTGTTGAGCGTAGATCTGAAGCAGGCGTTTTGGCTGTTGGCTCAGCTGCCGCTGCCCCAGCAACTGTTGGGAATAATAAGGTTAGGCCTAATGCAGGAACCATTAATTTCTTGAATGCTTTTTTCATGTTCATTTTACTTTTCACTCTCCTCGATTTTTTTACCGTTTATTTTGATTACACATAGCTAACGTTCAAAGTGAATAGTTGGATCATTTATTTATAAACTTTTTAATAAAGTTTTTTAAACGAAAAAAACACTAATTTTTAATTTTCTAAAAACAATTGGTTGAACTACCTAATTTGTGGTAATATTAAACTTCTGTCTGATTTAGAGACAAATCTCATAAGGAGGTAACTGATCTTGGACAATAAGACTCAAAGTGCCTATCGGAAAGAGAAGCAGCAACTCGATCAAATCGCTGCGGAGATTACAAAACAGCGGCAGGTGTTGGAGAACTACCCCAGGTATTCTGGCGATAATGTAACAGAACAAGTTCTTGAGAGCATTCGAGAGGAGAATCGTCAATCTCTTGCCATATCTTCAAAAGAACCATACTTTGCACGAATGGATTTTCAAGAGGATGAGAAGGAATCACATTCGTATTATATTGGGAAAGTTGGCGTAGCACATGGAGATTCACAGGATTCTCTGGTTGTAGATTGGAGAGCTCCTGTTGCGAGTATGTTTTATGCCTTTACAGGGCCGGAAGAGGATGTTTATTATGTATCGCCTGATGGCCTCATCGAAGGGAACATAGAGCTGAAACGAAATATTGTGATTCGAGATAAAGAACTTCAGCGAGTCGTAGACACCTATGTAGAAGGTAGCGATGATTTAAGTGGCTCAGATGAATTTCTTCTATATCGTCTGAGTGAAAATAAAGATAACCGTCTCCGTGATATCGTATCGACAATACAAACAAAGCAAAATGATATTATTCGTGCTGAGCGATCGATGCCACTTATAATTCAAGGAGCAGCAGGAAGTGGTAAGACAACGGTTGCGCTTCATCGATTAGCTTTCTTACTATATGAATACAGAGATACCATTCAAGCGGGTAAAATGATTATCTTTGCACCGAATAGGATGTTTCTTGATTATATTTCAGGTGTCCTTCCGGAACTAGGCGTAGGGGGAATTCAACAATCAACCTTCACGGATTGGACAATAAAAACGATTGAAGAAAAGATTACGATTGATTCATCTGGACACGACCTCAAAAAGTGGTTTGGGAAGAGTCAATTCGATTTTTCAATTGCAGAAGGAAGAGTAAAAGGATCACTGACATTTAAAGAATGGATTGATCAAGCTATACATCGTTATAGCAACTCAGTCGGTCCGGTTGGCTCCTTTCATCCATTTGAAGGAAGGGAGCTTTCAGAAACGAAGATCGAACAATGGTTAAAAGATCTTTCTGCATATCCTGTTGGACGTAAACGCGAAATGATGATGAATCGTTTTAAAATTTGGATAAAAGATGAGATCAAATCGGTAGAGGGAGCCCATTTAAAGAAAGAATATCGCAAACTAGCAAACGATCAACTGAGGAATTATTTTAAAACATGGCCGAAGCAAACTGCTCTTTCGTTCTATCAATCACTTTTTCAATCGAATGTTCCTAGCTACATAACACAATCAGAAAGAGCAGATGTTATAAGTGAAGAACTTGTAATGGAAACGGCAAAGCGATTAAAAAATAAGAAATTATCGCCGGACGACCTTGCCCCTCTCCTCTACATTCAATTTCAATTGAACGGTATTGATAAAGAACATAGGTTTCAGCATATTGTAATTGACGAAGCTCAGGACTTTTCACCTTTTCAACTGGCGCTTCTGAAAGATGTGAATCGAAGTCAATCTTTTACAATATTAGGGGATTTGGCACAGGGCATTCATTCATATAAGGGCATTCATAGCTGGGAAGAATCTAGGGTGCTTTTCAACGGTAAAGACCTTTATATGGAACTTGAACAAAGTTATCGTTCGACTTTAGAAATTATTGAATTTGCGAATGAAGTGATAGCTCATGCGGATATACCTGTTCAACCGGCTGTGCCTGTTTTTCGAAGTGGGAAGAAAGTTGAAATAAGCAAAATAGATAAGAAGAGGCATGTTAGTAGCTTGTTAAAATCAGCTAAAGAAATGAAAGAGAGAGGTATGAATACAGTAGCGATTGTTGGTAGGAGCGAAGAGGAATGTCATGATTTGTATGACAATCTTAGTAGGTATGATGTGAAGTTGCATCTCATTACTGCGGATGATCGATCTTATGAAGGGGGACTATCAATTGTGCCGATCTATCTTACTAAGGGATTAGAATTCGATGGAGTTATATTGGCAAATGTTAACGAAGATAATTATAGTACACATGCAACAGATGCGAAATTACTATATGTAGGATGTACAAGAGCATTGCATGAATTAAAACTCTTTTATATAGATACTCCTTCACAATTGCTACCAGTTTAATCAAACGTTTGTTTAAAGGTTACCTCTGCTATTTCATACCATTAAATGATCGATTGTTAGTACATTCAAGTATTAGCACCATTGAGCATTTTATTCACACACTCTACAAAAAAAGCTAAACTCTTTATTATTTATTGCCGATAATAAAAGTAGTTGGAATATAAAACTGAAAAAGGCAAACCTGTTGAAAAGCAGGGACGCAAAGTTATGGGCCTGCCCGCATGAATGCGAATGGTTGCCAAACCGCCAGGCTCCTTTTTTTGAGCTCTGGGTTCAAAAAAAGGAGAGTGTACATGTGAAGAATGTATCGGCTGCTGTTGGAATTCTCTTTTTTATACTGGGCTTTTTTGTGCAGATAATGGTTTTGCCTGAGGGGAAAGCTGAGGGGATAGAAATGGACACTTCTCTTGCTACATGGATTTGGAACACAAGGGACATTGAAACGAAATCAAATGACATCCTTCAGTTTATGGAGGAGAAACAAGTAACCGATGCTTACTTGCAAATAAATCGTTCAGTGATGGCATCTTCTTATGAATCATTTATTGAAAATGCGACATCCAAAGGTATTCGTGTACATGCTCTAGATGGGGCACCAAATTGGGCTACAAGAAATGGTGCTACATATCAGGCGAACTTATTTAACTGGTTGGATTCCTATCAAGCTAATGCGACAGAGAATCAAAAGTTTAGTGGTGTTCATCTTGATATAGAACCTTATCTTCATTCTGGCTGGACGAATAGTTATCAAAAAACGATTGCTTTCTATCAAGACCGTTTATCAGATGGAAAAACTCATGCGATGAGCCTTGGGTTATCGTTTGGTGTCGACACTCCTTTTTGGTTTGACGAACAATCTTACAACAATCGTTATGGATCGGGAAACTTAGCTGATTGGATTATTAAAACGGCGGATGTGACTACATTAATGGCTTACCGTGATCGTGCTGATGGTGCAAATGGAATTGTTGCTCTTATTAGCAATGAGATAGCTTTAGCTGAAAAATATGGAAAGAAAATCTCCGTTGGTGTAGAGACAGGGCAAACGTCAGAAGCTTCCTACATTTCATTCTTTGAAGAGGGAGAAGCAGTCATGACAGAAGAACTTCTCAAAGTAAAGACTGCATATGAGCATTCCTCTTCAGTACAAGGTTTTTCCATACATTATCTTGATAGTTGGATGGCGTTAAAACAATAATAAAGATGAACCCCCGGACTGAAAATCAGCCGGGGGTTATTTTTATGAATTCAGCTTACGATAAAATTGATTTGACGCGACCAACCTGTCCATCTTCAAGACGTACTTTGATACCATGCGGATGGGTCGGAGACTTCGTCAGGATATCTTTCACGATTCCTCTTGTCGTTTTCCCTGAACGCTGATCGTGTTTCAAGACGATATCAACGGTTTTCCCTGGTTCTATATTACTTCTGTTCTGTCCGTTCATCAGTAACCTCTTTCTCTGTCGTTTCGTTATGCTGCTCCTCAGGCAACGGATCGACAGTATGTTTGACACTGTATCCTTTTGATACAGCCATTCCAAAAGCAGCGGCAATGACAATCGTCATAATGACAACGACGATGACTGTTATCGTAATAACCATTCCCGAACTCCTTTCCGTGATGTCTGCTTTCACTTTACCATGATTATCGCGATTAAGGTAGAACATGATCTGACGAGGGTTGTCATATAGCTTAATCTGTCTAAGTCGCTGGTCCTATATAAATATATAGCTTTAGCTCATTATGGAGGCTTTGGTAAGCAGGTAGAATCAAAGTATGAAAGGAGGCGATTATGATGAAGAAAGCAGGTTTGCTTTTACTTGGGATCATCGCTGCGATTGTATTGTTGTCGAATCTTGGTTCATTAGTAGGTATGATGATTAGCCTTGGCATCCTCTACATTGCATTTAAGAAGTTTATTCAGGCAGATTCAACAACTGGTAAAGTCATCTGGGGGATCTTAGGATTCATCGGTTTAAGTACTGCCGTGGCGAATATGCCAGCTATTCTTGGTCTCGTAGCTATCTACATTCTTTATGTCGTTTATAAAAAGTGGGATGGAGCAAGTGACGATAAGAAAGACAATGACCCATTCACAAATTTTGAAAAGCAATGGGATGAACTGAAGAAAAGTTAATCAAACAAAGGAGAGAATGGACATGCCAAATTTACTTAATCGCATCAAAAACTCAATTGAAGCTGATTTTCATAGCATCCTTGACCAGAAGGAGGAGAAAAATCCAATTTCCCTTTTAAATCACTATTTAAGACAGTGTGAAAGAGAAGTGGAAAAGGCGAGAAAACTTGTCGAGCGGCAGTCAACGCTACTTTTAGAATTCAGAAGAGAATTAGATAAAGCGCGAAGAAATGCTGAGAAACGCGCTGGACAAGCTGTTTTAGCAAATGAAGCAGGCGAGGCTGAGCTGTATGAGTTCGCAAAACAAGAGCAGTTGCAATATGAAGAAAGAGCTAACCACTTATCACAATTGATGGATGAGGCAGATCTTGAACTTAAACGTCTTGAACAAAAGTACGAGAAAATGAAGCATAAGCTTAAAGATATGTCGATTAAGCGAATGGAACTAATGGGGAAAGAGAATAGTGTGAGGGCTCATCATAAGATGGATTTGGTTCTGGAAGAAAGGAATCTAGATCAACCATTTAATCGTTTTGATGAGATGGAGAGTTATATTGAGCAACTTGAGAAGAAAGTGAATAGAGATTACGCTATGTCTACTATTGATACAAAGTTCCACTTACTTGAGAAAAAGGCGAAAAAACAAGAAACCAATTCAAATTCTTAGAGAAATAGTGGTATTCTAAAAGAGGCGCGTGCGCCTTTTTTAGTCATGAGTATAAAAGGTGCAATGACGATAAATGAGTGATGAATGGAGGGACGCTAGTGTGGAAAAATAGACATATTGACACTGTTAATGGACTTCTAATAATTGGAGTTATTCTTATCCTATTAGAAGTTTCTTTAAATGGCGGCCTCCTGTTCTTATTAATTCTTTCCGCTGCATTTGTTTATATGGGGAGAAAACGTCTTCCACGAACTTCAGGAAAAGTTTTTCTTGGACTCGGTATCTTTTTCTTTCTAACGACCGTTATGAATATGGTAGTCGTGAAGTTTTTTCTTCTTGTTCTATTAGTCTATCTTGGCTTCCAGTTTTATCAGTCCAAACAAAAACCGAAGAAAATAAGGCCGGTATTTGAAAAACCTTCAGTGTCTGAAGAAGGAATGATCCATCAAAAGCCATTGTTGCAAAATAAGTGGTCCGGTCGACAGAAAACACATGATCATGTGTACGAGTGGAATGATATTAACATTCAAGCTGGTTTTGGTGAAACGATTATCGATTTAAGTTACACGGTTCTCCCTAAAGGAGAATCCGTTATTATGATTCGAAACTTCGTAGGAAAAGTGCAAATACTCATTCCCTATGAACTCGAAGTGAATATTCAACATTCAGCTATGATCGGATCTGCCACGTTGTTACAACATGAAGAACCTGGAGTGTTTAATCAAGTTCTCTCTTATAAAACGAATGGATATGATGATGCTACTGAAAAGGTAAAACTAGTCACCTCGATGTTTGCTGGAGATTTAGAGGTGAAGAGAGTATGAGTGTCATGAAGCGTCATATGCTATTTGGTGCATTACTGTCACTCTTGCTATTTTTTCTTTTCTCTGCCGCTTATTTGACTGTTTTCCCACCGGCATCTCTTTCCCTTTTATTTGAGAAAGATTTAATGGACTTACCGTTCGGGTTAATCGTTCCAATTATATGTGTAATGATTGGAGCGGCTGTTGGAGGGATATCAGGTTTATATGCGAGTAAAGAAATTCAAAACATTGCAGATACGCTAGAGGAACTTGATAAGGGACGTGCTTTACATAACTATAGTGGTACAAGTCTAAATGTCGTTTTTGAACAAATTGATAAATTGCAAAACCGAATGAATGATCAAGTAAGACTAGCCCAGAAGCTTGCGAACGAGAAAGCAGAGGATCATGAGAAGCGAGTTCAACAAGTCGTATCCGAAGAACGCAATCGTCTTGCTCGTGAGCTACATGACTCCGTGAGTCAGCAGCTTTTCGCTGCTTCCATGTTAATGAGTACGATAACGGAAAGTCGTGAAGTAGCGGATGATCTAGAAACAAAGCACCTTAAGATGATTGAAGAAACCATTCATCAATCCCAACTAGAAATGCGCGCTCTCTTACTTCATCTTAGACCTGCCGCATTGAAAGATCGCTCACTCGAGGAAGGAATAAAAGAGCTATTGAACGAACTGTCTCAAAAGGTGCCAATACAAGTGAATTGGAAGCTTGAAGCCATTGAGCTCGATAAAGGTGTTGAAGACCATCTGTTTCGTATACTACAGGAATGTGTATCCAATACACTAAGGCATGCGAAGGCATCGACACTTGATGTTCTACTTATTCATCGAGATGGACGTACGATCTTACGAATAGTTGATGATGGGGTTGGTTTTAAGATGGACGAGAAGAAAGCTGCTTCATATGGATTACAAAACATGCATGAACGAGCACTCGAAATCGGAGGGGTTCTTAAATTGGTCAGTCTTCCACATAAAGGGACTAGGCTGGAAGTAAGCGTACCACTTGTTGGGAGGGGTAGAGAATGATTAAAGTTTTGTTTGTCGATGATCATGAAATGGTTCGGATTGGCGTTTCATCTTATTTATCTGCTCAGGCTGATATTGACGTCATTGGAGAAGCGGATAATGGAAAGAAAGGGGTAGAACTCGCGCTATCCCTTCGTCCAGATATCATATTAATGGATCTAGTTATGGAAGAAATGGATGGGATTGAAGCAACGAAACAGATTATTACACAATGGCCAAATGCAAAAATCATTATCGTAACAAGCTTCTTAGATGACGAAAAAGTCTATCCAGCACTTGAAGCTGGAGCTACAAGCTATATGCTGAAAACATCGAAAGCTGTGGAGATTGCAAATGCAGTTCGAAAAACGCACCATGGGGAATCTGTTCTTGAACCTGAAGTAACGGGGAAAATGATGTCGCGGATGAGAAGTAGAATTCAAAAGCAGCCCCATGAAGAACTCACGGATCGAGAGATGGAAATTCTCTTATTAATGGCTCAGGGAAAGGCGAACCAGACGATTGCTAATGAACTGTTTATTGCGCTTAAAACAGTAAAGGTTCATGTGAGCAACATTCTTGGAAAACTTGAAGTTCATGATCGAACCCAGGCGGTTATTTATGCGTTTAAGCATGACCTTGTAAAATGAGCAAAAACAGAAGCTGTTTTTGCTTTTTTTAATACAATGAAGAGAGGTTGATTCTACTTATTTAGCAACCGAAAATTAAGAAAATTCTTGTATATTAGTGTCGAATTCAATAGATAACATAGTAATAAAGACCTATTTATGAGTTGTAACCGCTTCAATTAAAAATCTTAGGTTTAGGCTGTTTACAAAGCACTGAATCCCTATTATAATCCCGATTGTGCTTACGAAACGAAAACAAAACAACGGGAGGGATAATAGATGCTTCATCACATCAAAACTTATCTGCTAATTACTTTGGGTGCGCTCGGTGTTGCTACCCACGTTCATTTCTTTCTATCTCCTAATAGTCTTGCGACGGGGGGAGTCAGTGGTTTATCGATTCTGATGAACCATCTAGTCCCGAACCTGTCAGTCGGAATGTTTATGATCATCTTAAACGCAGTACTTTTGTTAGTTGGAATTCTTTTTCTCGGTCCTAAATTCGGTGTTAAAACGATCTATGCGAGTTTCGCTTTATCGCTTGCTGTATGGGCATTTGAACGCTTTATACCAGTAACTGAGCCATTTAGCCAGGATATCTTAATTCAATTAATTATTGGTCAGTGTATTGCTGCAGCTGGTATGGGACTTGTCTTTCATCAGAAAGCTTCTACTGGCGGTACAGATATTATTGCGATGATTCTTAATAAGTATTTCTCTATGGAGGTTGGAAAAGCCGTTCTGATCTCAGATATTTCAATTGCACTATTCTCAGTCGTCTTGTTTGGACCTGAAATCGGAATGTATGCGATCTTTGGTGTCATTCTAAATGGCCTAGTCATTGATTATACGCTTCAGAGCTTTGAAGCTAAGAAAGAGATTGTGATTATCAGTAAAGAAAGTGAAGAAATTCGATCATTTATTGTTGAAGAGATTGGAAAAGGCGCAACAATCCACACGGCTAGAGGGGCGTTTACTTCTGATGAAAAAGAAGTGATTACAACAATCCTTGGTAGGAAAGATCTTCTTAAATTGAAAAAGCATGTTGGTGTTGTTGATCAGAAAGCCTTTATTACGGTTCACAGTATGAAAGAAATTCTTGGTCAAGATTTTAAATCTCTTGCATAATAGCTTAAAACCCCTTTTCCAGAATGGAAAAGGGGTTTTTTACTATAATTATTTCTTACGTTTAAAAGCATACAGAAGCGTAACGATCAAAATAAGAGCAGCCAGTACATAAGATGAGTAAACGACTAATGGTACATCTCCATTTTGATTTTTGACTCCAATCCCAATAAAGGCCCAAACAAAAACGAGTGGGTAGATCCAATCTTGCTCGCTTTTCAAGAAATAAAGAGCAAGAATTGTCGCGATGATTAATAGAAGGAATGTCCATATCGTATCGGGTATACCAAATCCATCCCAGTCAATGTATGTCAGGTAGTAACTAATGTTGGCGATCGTCGCAACACTAATCCAACCCAGATAAACGGAAAAAGGTAACAAATCAAAGAAAGAAGCGTCTGCTGCTTTCAAATTAGTATAAAGCCTAATGAGTGTGAAGAGTAAAAGAAGCATAACGATCACCGATAAGCCGAAGAATTCATAATGCCACATGAAAATCCAAAGGCTATTAAGAATGGAACTTAGAACAAATAGTCCACTCGTCTCCTGGTAGATTGGCAAATCTCTCCGACTTTTAGGAAATTGACGAATAACCCATATTCCTAGAAGAAGATAGATCAGCCCCCATATACTAAAAACATAGCCGGCAGGTGTAAAAAGTACGTTCAGTCTATTTGATATTTCTCCTGTCGTTTGACCATTTAACGGTAGTGCATTAGCAAGGGCATTTACTGTTACGACGAGTATATACGCAATGAGATTAAGAAGAAATTTACCCATAAGGACCTCCTAGAAATAAAGTCTATAGTACATACTATTCCTTCTTAATCTTAAACATAACCGTCTTTTTATGTGCATGAGCACATAGAAAAACCTGCCCCTAATTGAGGGGCAGGTGAGTGTTATTAGCGATTAGGAAGTGTAGCATATTCAGGGTCTGCTACTTTTACAAGTTGTTTACCAAGGTTTGTACCTTCAAAGAGACCAAGGAATGCGTCAGGAACGTTTTCAAATCCTTCTACGATTGTTTCTTCATATTTTAACTTGCCTTCTTGTAACCATTTCCCTAATTGCTCCGCACCTTCATTAAAGCGATCTGAATAATCGCCTACAACGAAGCCTTTCATGAGAGCACTTGATTGGATAAGTTTTGTCTGAACGCGTGGACCAAGATCCGCTTCTTTCTTATTGTAAGAAGAAATTGCGCCGCAAACAGGGATACGAGCAAATTTATTTAGTAGGCTAATGGCAGCATCGCCGATTTCGCCACCAACGTTTTCATAATAAACGTCAATGCCGTCTGGACAAGCTTCTTTTAGCGCTTTGTATACGTCCTGGGTTTTGTAGTTAATTCCTTCATCAAAACCAAGTTCGTTTTTGATATAGTCGATCTTATCGTCTGAACCAGCGATACCTACAACGCGGCAGCCTTTGATTTTGGCAATTTGACCAACAACAGAGCCTACTGCTCCAGCTGCGCCTGATACAACAACTGTTTCGCCTTCTTTAGGCTGACCAATATCGAGAAGTCCGAAGTAAGCTGTTTGTCCAGGCATACCAAGGATTCCAAGATGCGTGGTAATTGGAGCGATAGATGGATCGATTTTTCGAAGATGCTTTTCATTCACAACTGAGTATTCTTCCCAGTTTAGGTGGCCAATAACGACATCACCTTGATTAAATTGAGAAGACTTAGATTCGGCAACTTCTGCCACGACACCACCGTTCAATGGTTCGTTGATTTGGAATGGTGCTACGTACGATTTTGCATCTCTCATACGCCCTCTCATGTAGGGGTCTACTGTAAGGTATAGTGCACGTAGAAGAACTTCTCCATCTTTAGGAGATGAAATGTCCGCTTCAACAATGTTGAAGTGTTCCATTGAAGGCATACCTTCTGGTCGTTTTGCTAGATGAATTTGTCTTTGTTTACTCATTCATAATCCCTCCATTATATGATTGATGCCTCATTCATTTCTTATCTAAGCTGTTCCACCTAAACGGTACCACAAAACATTACAGTTTATCAAAGTATTCGCATTGTAAATAAGCACATCTACAAACAGTACTTTTCATCTTCTTCAACACATTCAAATTCTCTTTTTTTTTGAAAAGAATAGACATAATTGGTTATGATACGAAAGAGAGGAGGAAGGTCAATTGAGTCCCAGAACTAGCGGGTGGATTATGAAACAAACGTGGGAGGATCTTTTGTTCCTACACTGGTCTGTTGATCGCGATTGGCTTCAATCCATGCTTCCACCTCAACTAGAAGTAGATACGTTTGAAGGAAAGGCGTGGATTGGAATTGTTCCGTTTGAAATGAATCAAATTCGGTTTCGTGGCTTACCTTCGGTTCCATTTGCTTCAAAACTACTTGAGCTTAATGTGCGGACTTATGTGAAATATGGCCAGAAACGTGGCGTGTATTTCTTTAGCCTTGATGCTAGTCATAAAGCAGGTGTTATGATGGCGAGAAACCTTTTTCACCTTCCTTACCTTCAAGCAAAAATGGGTAAAAAAAGTGATGGAAAGCAAATTAGCTTTTGGTCTTCAAGAACACATAAGGGTGTTGAAAAAGCCGATTACCATATTATTTATGAACCACTAGGAACATCTTATGAAGCGCGAAAAGGAGATCTTGATTTTTGGCTTACAGAAAGAGATCGGCTTTTTATTGTAAGAGGAAATAAAGTATTTCAGGGGAAAATTAAGCATGATCGATGGCCACTTCAAAAGGTTGATGTTGCTGTTCTTCGTGATACTCTCTCACACCCATATCACTACTCTGATCAAGTTGTTACTCATTTCTCTAAGAAGGTGACAACTTATTTGTGGCCATTTGAGAATGTAACCCAGACAGGAAAACCCCTTCACATTAAGTAAAGGGGTTTTTGATATTACGATTCTAGTGAATGCTTTCTTTGAAATGAGCGGGGTTCTATGCGACGGAATATTTTGGTGCGAGCAAGGGTGAAAATAACCAGTGCTGCCCAAATTAAAGCAAAACTGACTAAGTGCACAGAAGTAAACGACTCTCCATAGAGGAATACACCTTGTATGAGCATTAAAGTAGGTGCGATGTATTGAAGAAAACCAATCATCGAAAGCGAAATACGGTTTGCCCCGCTTGCAAAAAGCAACAGTGGTACAGCAGTGACAATTCCAGCGCCTAGTAATAATCCGAAAAGAGTGACGTCTTCTAAATACATGGCATCTGCCACACTAGTACGCACTGTTATTAAATAAATTAACGCAAATGGCGTAATGAATAGCGTCTCAATCGTTAGTCCTGTTAAAGCACCAAGTCTCGCTTTTTTCTTCAATAAACCATAGAGCCCAAAGCTCATGGCCAGGATGAGAGAGACCCATGGTATTTCTCCAAATCGAAAGACGAGATTTAATACGCCAATTGTCGCAAGAGCAAATGAAATGAGTTGCCAGAAGGAAAGCCTTTCTTTTAAGAATAGAATACCTAGAAGAACGCTAATTAATGGGTTGATATAGTAACCAAGGCTGGTTTGAATGACGTGATCATGATTGACAGCCCATATGAATGCATACCAGTTTATAGTGATGAATACGGATGCAAAAGCGATCGCTGCTAGCTTCTTCGGCTGACGAAAAATACCGAGAAGCTCTATTTTAAATGAAGTTAATTTCCTCAGCACGATTAATATGATAATCATAAAAGCAAAGGACCAGATGATCCTATGAGCTAACACTTCTTCAGATGGTACTTGCCCGACGAGCTTCCAATATAGTGGGAGAATACCCCATAAGAAATAGGCGCCGGCACCCGAAAGTATCCCAAACACTTGTTCATTATCTGAAAATTTCATCGTTTTTCCTCGTTTCCATAAGATCACTTCACACTAGTTTAGCTTCCTTTCCAAATCATTACAACGAAAAAGCGTTCGTCTATGAACATAGACTGTTACATAAAGCGAAAGGGGCTGGAAGCAATGAGAGCAGCGCGCATTTTATTAGATCAGAAGGTGGGAGACGTAACAGGGAACGGCATTCCTGATCTTGTGACCCTTACTGGTAATAAACCATTTGGAGATGATTCACCGTTAGTCGATAGCGTGGTTCTAACGATCAAAAACGATGCCACAGCGATCGATGTCTCTTTTGCTCTTCCGGGTAGTAGTGGCTATAACCCGACCCTTTATTTGGGTGATTTTACCGGGAACAAAGTGAAGGAAATATTAGTGCGTTCTGATTCTGGAGGGAGTGGAGGAATTACGTATGACTTTTTGTATTCCTATCTAAATCAAACCCTGAGGTTACTTTTTGATCAACAGAGTTTCTATGAAGCTTTTACTTATGATGTATACTACCTTGATTATTATCAAGCGAAGGTTGAAAATAAAACGTTAAATCAAAACTATATTGTGAGTCTTCTTTATAAAGGAGAAGAGTATCTTTCGGAAATTTATAAGGAGAACGGGCAATTAAAAGCCCCGATAAAGGGAAGTGTCTTGCCTCCTGGAGGCGTATATCCAATTGATTTGCAGCGTGACGGAGTTGATGAATTGTTGGTCTATCAGAGAGTAATCGGAAGATATAACGCGGATGGGCTAGGTTTTCTTTCTACACCACTTCAGTGGAAAGAAAACCAGTTCGTTCCTATGTATCAATCTTTATGTATATTTGGATAGAGAGTATGTAAGAAAAGGGGGATGTGACCCCCCTTTGGAATTTCGTTTTTATTGCTTTTCAAGAAGAGATGCAAGTACGTGTTTCTTGAATTTCTCTGTCTTGCGTCCTTCAATGTAACGTACATCATGTTTTTTAAGCTGTTCAACGTACCAGCCTTTGCTTGCGTAATGCATCGAACCATCCTTTCTCTATTGAAAATTCTATAAGGAGTATTCAATAAACCTTAACCGTGAACCATGTTATCATCCATTGCTCTCTATGAAAAGGGGAAAAGTCTATTTTTTTGAAGGAATTTTGTTACAGGATTCATGACAATTCATAAACAACAAAGGATAATCAAAGTAAGGAGGGATGTGCATGGATTTTGCCTGGCTTGTGGCAGAGGATAAGATTAAAACAGCATTGAAAAATGGTGATTTTGACGATCTACTTGGTAAAGGAAAACGACAGAATCTTGAGGATTTATCGATGATTCCAGAAGATCTTAGAATAGCCTATAAAGTTCTAAAGAATAGTGGCTATCTCCCTGAAGAAATGGATTTAAAAAATGAGTTACTGTCTCTAGAAAAACTTCTAGAGTATTGTGAGGATGATAGGGAGAAAGAGCGTTTAAAGCAGCGAATTTCAGAAAAGCAGCTTCGTTACAATAAGCTTTATCAGGAAAGACGCTTCCGTTTAACTAAAGAATATCAGCCTAAAGTGCAAAAGAAACTAACCGAATGGTAATTGCCCCCTTTGAATTCAATTTAAGGGGATTCTTTTTTGAACGAAAACACTCTATTAAAGGAGAAATTTAAACTAAGGCGAATGTAAGTATAACAGCGCGGGCGTGTTTTCTTGCAGAAAAGCCTTCCAACAATAGAGGGGGATAGAGAATGGATGGGTCTATATCAGTACATGAGCTAATTAAAACGTATAAAGGTGATGTGAAAGCTGTCCAGGGAGTAAGTTTTGAAGTAGCTGAAGGGGAATTTTTTGCCTTTCTCGGTCCTAATGGTGCAGGTAAATCTACGACTGTTCAGATTCTTACAACGCTTGTGAAACCAACGACAGGAAGCATTCGCATAGGTGGTGTCGATGTAGGTGAAGAACCTGAACGGGTGCGATGGAATATAGGCGTGGCTCTACAAGAAACGGGTATCGATCCAGTGTTAACGGGGAGAGAGTTAATTGAAATGCAGGCAAGACTATTTGGTTTTAGTAAGAAAGAAGCCAAAACAAGAGCTGTAGAGTTACTTACCCTTGTTGACTTAAATGACGCAGCAGATCGTCCATGTGGAAAGTATTCTGGGGGAATGAGACGGAGGTTGGACCTCGCGCTCACCTTAGTTCATAAGCCTAAAATCCTTTTTCTTGATGAACCAACAACTGGACTTGATCCATCGAATCGAAAAGCCATTTGGAAGGAAATTAAGCGGTTGAATAAAGAAGAAGGAACGACGATATTCCTAACAACCCAATATCTTGAAGAAGCTGACCAACTTGCTGATCGAATCAGTATCATCAATCAGGGAAAAATCGTCGCATCCGGAAGTGCCGAAGAGTTAAAAAGGACGCTCGGATTTGATGCGATTCAACTTGTGTTCGATGAGGTTGATGAAGCGGAGCGAGCAAGTAAAACGCTAGCCGATCTTGCAGAGAATATTGAGCAATCAAAAGAAGAGATTACACTTTACACTAAGAATGGAACACAACTTCTATCAGAGCTTGTTCGTAAGCTTGATGAACACAACCTTTCACCAAAAACATTGAATGTAAAGCCACCATCTTTAGATGATGTATTTATTAATGTGACGAACGAGCAAAAGGAAAGGGCGTGAAGCTATGGGGGAGCAAAAGAAAGGCTCTTTTCTTGTAGATACACTGGTTTTCACAAAGAGAAGTATCATAACAATCATTCGGAATCCATTGATTTTCATTCCTAATTTAATCATTAGTCTTTTCTTTTTGTTTGTTTATGAAGGAGGATTAAGTGGGATTTCAGAGCTTCCTGCATTTGAAGGAGCAAACTACCTTGCCTTTATTTTACCTGTCTCTATCGTTTCAGCTGCGATCGGGGGAGCAGGTGGAGCTGGGCAAGCGCTGGTTAAGGATTTAGAAAATGGATACTTTTCACGTCTTCTTCTTACCCCTTCCTCAAGACTTGCTATCGTACTTGGTCCGATTATTGCGGGAATGCTGCAGCTTCTCATTCAAACGGTGTTAATTCTAGTAGTTGCTTATTTTCTTGGTCTAGAAGTTGCAGCAGGATTTGGTGGAGTAATCGTCGTTCTTTTATTAACGCTTGGGTGGGGCCTTGCTTTTGCAGGGTATTCTGTTGGTGTAGCGTTACGAACAAAGAATGCTCAATCTGCACAAGCAGGGACTTTTGTATTCTTTCCACTTATTTTTCTTAGCACAACTTTTGTTCCCTATGAATTGATTGAAGCAGGTTGGTTAAAAGTTGCGGCAACGATTAATCCGACGACATATTTATTTGAAGCGATGCGCTCCGTTTTTATTGATGGTTGGGAAGCTTGGCCGCTTATTAGAGGATTTCTGGTCATAGGTCTGTTATGTGCTATTACGATTAGTTTCTCAGCGGTAAGTGCCTCCAAAGCGGTAAGTGCTGATTAAGAGAAAAAAGCTCGCATTTTATTGCGGGCTTTTTTAAAATATAGGCTATTTTTTAGCTGCATGTAGAATAAAGCGGTGTGAAGGTATATCAATAAAGCCGTTATTTTCTATATTTTTATGTAAGCGATAAAGAGCGTTTCGGTAGCGGTCGATCGAGAAGTTAGGAATTTGCCATGGTATCGCTTTTAAATAATAAATGACTGCACCAATGTCATAAAAACGTGTAGAAGGAAAAGATTCTTTAGCATCTACAATGGAAAAGCCGGAAGATTCCAGTTCTTGAACGGCGTAATTCAAGTTCCAATGATCGTATTCAGACTTCATTGGAGCATCCAACACTCGATTTAGTTCTTTCATATCTTCCCCGCCAACCTGCTGAGTAATAAAAGCTCCATTAGCGGATAGTATACGATGGACTTCCTTTGGAGAGTAGGAATCATGCTTGTTCATCACGAATTGAAATTCAGCATCGAAAAAAGGAAGAGTATCGTCATCCTCGAATCCTTTTACAATGACTCCTTCAGGCTCAAGTCTTGATTTGGCAATTGGAAGGTTAGGGGGATAGCCTTCAGTTGCTGCTAACTTCTTTGGAAATGGCTTTAATGCTTCAAGAAATTCTCCGCCGCCAGTACCCATATCAAGTACACTGTGGCTAGAGCGGAAATAGTGTAGAACATAAGAAGTGTACGACCACGGAAGCGGTTCGCCGTTCATTCTTTCTGTATTTGTAATATACGAAAAATCCCAACCTGAGAACGGTGTTTCGATGTCTTTAAAGTGAAATTCAAATGCTTGATCTGTTATCACGTATAACCCCTCCTGTTATTAATTACCATTATAGCAGGGGAAATGTAGAGAGTGAGAAAAAGTTAATATAATCAATTAGGATTTAAAACTACAGAGATTAGGGTAAACCAAGATATGCGAACATTCGATTGAATCGATACTGCAAACCAAGTGAATCTGGAATGGAGATTAAAGGACGTGAAGACATTGAATACAGCTAAGTTATATGATCTTATAGGAATTGGGATTGGGCCGTTTAATTTAGGGATGGCTGCACTTGCAGATGAGACAGAAGTAGAAGCGATTTATTTTGATCAGAAAGAAGAATACAATTGGCATCCAGGGATGTTGATTGATGGAGCGGATCTTCAGGTTCCATTTCTTGCAGATTTGGTTACCATTGCAAATCCAAAAAGCCCTTATACTTTTATTAATTACTTACATGAGCATGATCGACTTTATCAGTTTTATTTTTTTAATAAATTTGATATACCGAGAAAAGAATACAACGCTTATACTAAATGGGTTGCGTCACAATTAAATAATTGTTTCTTTGGTCAAAAAGTAATTGATGTTCTTTATGATAAAGAAAAAGCATGTTATAACGTTACGATTGAAGAGGTAAAGACGGGTCGAACAGAGACCTTACAAGCAAAGCATGTCGTCCTAGGAACAGGGAGTGTGCCAAATATACCTGATGGCTTCGACTCATATCCACCTGAAGATGTTCTTCATACAAATCATTATCTTTATCACGAGAAAGAGTTGAAAAAATCACGTTCAGTAACAGTGATCGGGTCAGGGCAAAGTGCTGCAGAAGTGTTTTATGATTTGCTTCATGACCAGGAGAAGTACGGCTATCATTTGAACTGGTTGACTCGGTCAGCAGGTTTTTTTCAATTAGAATCAGCTAAGCTAGGGCAGGAAGTATTCTCACCTGATTATGTTAGCTATTTTCACGGCCTTTCTTTTGACGACCGGAAAGATGCTCTTTCAACACTTGGAACTTTAAGAAAAGGAATAGATCCATCTACATTAAAGAATATTTATCACCTTCTTTATCATCGATCCTCAGAGGATTCGCTAGATGTGATGATTCAACCTTTAACAGAGGTAAATGGTATTGAAAAGATAGATGATCGCTATGAACTTGCCTGTAGACAGTGGCAAGAAAATCATGAATTCCAAACGAATACGGATAAAGTTGTGCTTGCGACTGGATATAAACCTCACTTCCCTGAATGGTTTAAACGGATAGAAGACGAAATCGAATGGGAAGATGAGAATCTATTTAAAGTAGAGATGGATCAGCAACTGGTCTTTAAAGATGGAAGAGAAAACCATATTTTTACGTTAACAAATCTCGATCATTCTCACGGAACAGGAGCAACAAACCTTGCCCTTTCTGTTGAGCGAAACAAGCGCGTGTTGAACTTCGTAGCAGGAAGATCCTTATACAAAGTTAATACAGATACCGTTTTCCAACAGTTTTCTAGCAAAGGAATGTAGAACTTGGAGTGGATAACGTAAAGATCTTTAAAAGCCATACGGAAGCACACTAGAAAAAGGACTCCCCAACTTATCATTGTTGGGAAGTCCTTTTTCTTTCACTAGGATAAGTGATATTAGTGATTCTCGTCACGTTCTTTCAATATGAGTGAATATCCTTCAAGATTAACAACATGGTTAATACCCTGACGAAACGTTGAAAATGTAGGAATCTTTGGATCAAGATCAAGATTCATTAACCATTGCACAACCCGCTTCGTGATTCCCACATAAACGACAAGAATGCCCATTAAAGAGAGCGACTTTGTCATCGTCTCACATAAGGCTTGTGCGGAACTCGCATTCAATTCAGATAGCCCTGAGAAGTCCAGCAGAACATAATCCGTATTGTTAGCTGCACAATAATTTAATGTGTTGTTAATAAGCTTTTCAGATCTTTCCTCATTCATGGTGCCGATAAGAGGGATAAGAATTGCATTATCAATAATGGTTGGAATAATTGCTGAAGATAGTTCACTAACAAGTTTTTTGTTTTCCTGAAGCTCCTTTTGCTTTTCTGTTACATCGCGCCAGACAAGTAGATAACCAGTTTTTTCACCTGACTCGTTAAGGTATTCAGAAATAACGATACTAGCAGCAAATCGGTCAAATAAGGTAATGGTACTTTCATATGGCAACTGATAGAGCAAAATGTTTCTTTGGTGTGAAGGATTTTGATGGAATTCATCAATGTTTTTCCCGATTAGTTCTGAAGGGTGATTAATAGGTAAATAAGGTATAAGTGACTTTAATAGCATTTCTGCACGTTGATTAAACCACACAATACTTAAATCTAAATCGCATACAAATATATTATCGCCTAAACTATTAAGCGCTCTTGTTGTCTCACTATGTGAAAAAAAAGTCGTTTCTGCCAACTCATTACCTCCGCAAATTTAACTAACATATTAATCATATTATAATTCAAAGCATACCAATTGCCTATTAATAACGAATAGTAAAAGACCGTTCAATCTCATTGACATCTTTTTCTTCCATAATCACGTTATCAACTACGGAATAGGGGCTACCTGATTCTAGTGCAGAGTGAAATTGGGTCATCATGGCTTCTTCTCCCTGTGCTTCCACTTCAACCGAGCTATCCATTCGATTCATGACATAGCCAGTAAGGCCATATTGGGCTGCTTTTTGCTGTGTATATGCTCGGAATCCTACACCTTGAACTCTTCCTTTAACAATATACTGATACCGTTTCATCTCGCTTCATCCTTTCAAAGTAGTCCTATATAGTACTTTTCCTATTTGTTGTTCTATTAAACGAGTTGCTCTTCAGTATATAGAATGGAAGATAAAGAAGATGGAAGGCGATAATGGTAATGCCTTCGAGTGAAAGTAAGTAGAATGGCCATGGTCCTAAGTAGTCCAAAATGGTATGACTATGCGGCTTATTCATTAAGAACATATAGTTTGAACCGATGCTAAGATTGATTGCAAATAACACAGCTACATATAAATTCAGAGTTGTAAAGGCCGTCCATATTGAGCGATAGGAGGGGATATATTTATCAACGGCAATAAATAACCATGATGTTAGAACGATCCCGCCGTGAGCTACAAAAAAATGAAAAAATCGAAAGTGTGGATAAGAATAGAAGCCAAGATCAGGGGTGATCATTGCGAGTAGAGCGCTAGACGTACCTACGAAATAAGTAATTTCAAACAATCGCCTCTGTTTTGTTATTAGAAGAGCAACAGATAAAAGAAGTGAAATGCTACTTAATTGAAGAGGTAAGGTCGTAGTAATGCTCCATTCGCTATAGTAAATAAACCAGAGATGAAAGCTCCCCTCTGACAGTAATAAAGCAGTGGCAATCATTATTCGCATCGCAAGATTTGCACGCTTTTCTTTAAAGTCTGATCTGAAGCAAAAGATAAGCAACATCAATATCCCTAAAGTAAACAACGCTGATAGATGAGGAAACGAAAAAAGAGCAAAGCGGTTGTCTGTCGACCAGGAGAAAAAAGTTTCCATTCCTAAAAAACCTCTATTCTAATCAAGTTAGCTATTATAAAAAAGCCAAAAGCGTTTATTCGAAAGCTTTTGGCTTCATTTATTGAGATTGTTAAAGAATCTGTTCATAGTATTTTGATGAAGAAAAACCACTAAATGGCTAGCTCAGTTCAATCCTTTAATTGATCGTAATGAGAGCGTGCTGAACAGATGGAAAGCTTTTGACGGAAGACAGAGAGAAGTCAGCTTGTACACCTTCTAAGACAAAGTCAGGTCTAGCTCCGGTTAGCATTAGTTCAGCTCCCATTAGCTTAATGAGCTGATGGAGTTGATAGACTCCTTTATGAAGTTCGGAAGTGAAATGGCTGACGCCAGAAAGGTCGATAATTAAGTATTCATCTCCGCTCTTTTGAATATGGGCACTTACGTTCTTTAGAATGAGATCGATTCGTTCGTCATCAATGTGCCCAACTATTGGAACGATCGAGACTTTACGGTCAATTGGAACGATAGGAGTGGATAAACGTTTCACCTGTTCGAAATAATGTTCAGATCGTTCTTCGGCCATTTTGCGTTTAGTAACATCCTGCTGTACCCCTACAAAAAATGTTTGATGTTCACTTTCGAAGTAGACTGGGTAAATTTGGAGTTCATTCCAAAAGAATTCTCCATTTTTTTTATAATTTTTGATTTCAACTTTGATTTTCTCTTCATTTTGAATAGCGGAACGTAATTGAGCAAGCGTTTCTTTATCGCTATCCGCTCCTTGTAAAAAACGACAATTATTCCCGATAATTTCATCGGTTGAATATCCGCTTAATTTCTCGAAACCTTCATTTGTATAAACAATTGGATTATCTGGAAGCTCAGGATCTGTAATGACGACTCCTGTATCTACATATTCTATTGCTGTTCTAACGAATTCATTTCTTTTCATACGCTTAAGCTGTTCTTTGTTTACTTTCATAGCTTACAGCTCCATGACGTCATATTTCTCATTTGATCATCACCTTTTAAATTGAATGGTACTACTAGTATAAATCGCTATCGTAGAAAAACCAATGAAAACCCATTTATTCGACTAGCTTATAAAAATGTTCAGATAATAAACTGAAAAAATCAGACAAATAAGATAGAGATATAAAGGATATTTAGTATTCATGCTATAATAAAATTATTTATTTTGATTGAACGGGAGGGGTTATGTAATGGATGCACTTGATGTTATGGGAAAAAAAGAAGAGATCTTCCCATACTTCCAGCCTATTGTTAGTGCTGATAAGCAGCAAATTATCGGTTATGAAGTTCTCGGAAGAATTCGAACAGAAGAAGGAATAGATAGTCTCGGATTCTTTTTTCAAGATCAGTCTATACCTGAAGAGTACATATTAGAAATTGATTCACATATTCGAAGTCAAGCGATTGATATTCTTTTAGAGCGCGGAAACGGTCAGAGCCTATTTTTTAATTCGAGTGCCAGGCACCTTCTTTATGACCATGGTGAAACATTCACAAACGATCTTGAAGAGTATGCGAATAAGGGGATCGCTTATGAACAAATTGTTATAGAGGTTTCTGATTATGATATTGAAGATGAAGCGTTACAGACTCTTCAGCATATCCTTACGTATTATAAGAGTCTTGGTGTACAAGTAGCTGTTAGCCATGCAGGTAATACGATGAGTAATATTGAAAAAATTGCTATTCTTAATCCCAATATTATTAAGGTTGGTTTATTGAATTTGAAAGATAAAGGTATGCCTCCAGAATATCGAGAAGTTTTGTATGCCTTATCTATGTTAGGAAGAAAAATTGGTTCAACTCTACTGTTTGAAGGAATTGAAGGAGTAGGTCAGCTAAAATATGCATGGGAGAACGGCGGGCGTTATTATCAGGGATACTATCTTGGTAAGCCGGGAGCAGATTATCTTGATGTTAACCAATATAAATCTTTGTTAACAAATGAATTTCAACATTTTATCACGCATGAGAGAAAGCGTCTTCTCTCGCTTTATGAGCTGTCTCAGGACTTTAATCGTCATTTGCAGCAGCACATAAAAAGGAGCAGGCAAAATGATTGGAATACGATGGTAGCTGAAGCTGCCCATTCTCTTGGTGAAGCTTGTTTTAGAGGCTACATTTGTGATGAAGACGGTCATCAAGTTTCGTCTAACTATTATAGAAATGGAGAAGGAGGGTGGGAGTTTCAGCCTGAATATGAAGGCGATAATTGGAGCTGGCGTCCATATTTTCTCGAAAATATCGTGAGGATGAAGCATGAAAAGGTTGGGATATTGTCTGACCTATATAGTGATATTGAAACAAATGAGCTCATCCGGACTTACTCTTATCCTATAAATGAATCTTATTACTTGTTTCTAGATATACCATACCTCTATCTTTATGAACGAGATGACTACTAGAGAGTGGTGAACATAAGCTCCGTAGAAAGTCATTGTTCCACGTGGTTTGCGTCATATAGAAAGTTTGTGGCAAGACTAGAGTGAAAAGAGGCTTTTAAGGGTAGTAGTAAGATAGTAGCTATAGGAGGGATCAGATGCTTAAAAAAATATCTGTTAAAACAAATCGTCGAGATGAAATGATTGATATTACCTCAGAGGTTAAAAAGGTAATCCGTGATGAGAATCTTAAACAGGGGACTGTTCTCGTCTATTCCGCTCATACAACGGCTGGTATTACGATTAATGAGAATGCTGATCCAGATGTAAAGCACGATATGCTTATGCGATTAGATGAAGTGTATCCATGGGAGCACGAAAAATACCAACATGCTGAGGGAAACTCTGCTTCTCATCTTAAAACAAGTACAGTAGGTGCATCGCAAACGATCATTGTAGAAGAGGGTAGTCTTATTCTTGGCACGTGGCAAGGCATTTATTTCTGTGAGTTCGATGGCCCACGTAACCGTACCGTTTATATCAAAACAATGGAGGGATAACGATGATCCGAGTCTTATTCGTTTGTCTAGGAAACATCTGTCGTTCACCAATGGCGGAAGCAGTCCTAAGGTCGAAAGTAGCTCAAGCTGGATTATCGGATCAGATTGAGGTTGATTCAGCTGGTATAGGTGATTGGCATGTAGGAGAACCTCCTCATGAGGGAACTCGGGAAATTCTTTTAAAGCAACAAATTTCAGTGGATGGAATGAAAGCAAGACAAGTGAAGGAAGCCGATCTTTCTCAATTTCACTATGTGATTGCAATGGACGCAAGTAATCTTGGAGAACTTCATGAAATGGCGGGAATGAACCCATCGAGCTCAATTTCACGATTGATGGACTACGTAAGCGAAAGTGAGATTGAAGATGTGCCTGATCCTTATTTTGAAGGGAATTTTGAAGAAGTTTACCAAATGGTTGAAGAGGGCTGTTCTAAATTACTTGAACATATTAGAGATGAAGAGGGCATATGAAGCTTGATATTGAAAAAGCGATTGTAGAAACAGGTGATCGAACTTCAATTGTCGATATGCAGCCTGTTTTAGGAGGCTCGATAAATCAGGCATTTTACGTTCGAACGAAAGAGCGGGAATACTTTGCGAAAATAAATAAAACAGCTTCTGAACAATTTTTTCTAGCTGAGAAAAAAGGCCTTGAACGATTACGGAATAATGGATTGATGGTACCAAATCCCCTTCTACTTAAGGCGCGTGATGAATCAGAAATGGTTTTTCTGATGGAATGGATTCGTTCCATACCTTCTGATGAAACAGGCGATCGGAGACTAGGTAGTCTTGTTGCAAAAATGCATCAACAGCATTCCAATCAGGTTGGTCTGAATGAGCCCAATTTTATAGGAGAGCTAACTCAATTAAACAGCCCTTCTTCCAATTGGGTTACGTTCTACAGAGATTTGCGTCTTGGGGCCATGCAGGAGCTAGCAATTGCAAAGGGGAGGATCTCAAGGGAGCGTGACCGCCGCTTAACCCAACTCCGCCAGAGGCTTGATTCAATCATAGGGCATAAACCATCTTTTTCACTTTTACATGGTGATCTTTGGGGTGGTAATTGGTTGTATGGTGAGAATGGGCAACCTTATTTAATTGATCCTGCTGTTTACTTTGGTGACCGAGAAGTAGATATCGCATTTACATATTTATTTGGTGGTTATTCAAAAACGTTCTACGAGCAATATGGAGCTGATTATCCGTTAGAGAAAGAATTTGAGGATCGAATTCCGATCTATCAGTTATATTATCTTCTTGTTCATTTGATCTTATTTGGGGAAAGCTATGGAAGTGCGGTAGATCGAATACTGCAAAAGTACACACTCTGACTGTTATGAAGGCGTTTCATAAGCGTGAATAAAGGGAATTAAATCGCATCTTTATATAACAAGGAGGAAATCAAATGAGTCAGACATATTCAGGCGGTAGTCAAAATAAACTGTTTAAGGCAGTCCTTATTGGTGGAATAGCAGGCGCACTTATTTCACTGTTCGATCGAGGAACGAGAGAATCCATTCAAAACGGATCAAAAAAAGCAGGCTCTATTTTGCGTGATGTTAAGAATAATCCATCATACTATACGGATAAATGGAAGCAAACCGTAGATGATGCAAGCGGGCTAATGAAGGAAGTACAAGATGACATTTCAACCTTGTCTCAGAAATTCAATGGATTGAAAGAAAGTTCGGTTGAAGCGTTTAATCTTGTCAAAGAAACACAGGACGATCTTAAAGAAATAGGCTCGAGAGTTGTGGAAGCCGGTGAAGAATTAACTGGCAACACTAACGATAAATTGACACATTAATTGAGCCGCAGGAGGGTATATGGTGGATGCATCATTAGGGCAATTTTCGAAACAGCTATTTTCAAGAATAAAAGAACACCAAGTAACCGACTTATCGGCACAGCTTGCTTACTATTTTTTATTATCGCTGTTTCCGTTTCTGATCTTTGCGATTACCCTCCTCACTCATTTTGATTTCTCTCAGGATCAAATTCTTGATTTAATTGCGCAATACGCACCTTCGGAATCATTTGTGACCATTCAAGAAAATCTTATTCTCGAAGATGGAGCACGCAAAGGTCTTTTATCATTTGGGATTATCGCAACAATTTGGTCAGCATCTAATGCAATCAATGCGATCATTAAGTCACTTAACCGAGCATATAACGTTCAGGAAAGTCGACATTTTTTACTAGCGAGAGGATTATCGATTCTATTGTCGTTAGCGATGATCTTTGTAATCGTTGTGGCACTCGTTTTACCTGTATTTGGGGAAACGCTATGGCGGTTTTTTGTATCGTTCTTTGAATTACCTGAATCATTAAGTTTTATGTTTGCGATCATCCGGTGGACTTTAAGCCTATCCATTATGATTGTGGTTTTTATGTTTATCTACTACTATGCTCCAAATAAACGGCTGAATTATAAAGATGTGTTGCTAGGGTCTGTATTTGCTTCGGTATTTTGGCAGCTCGTATCATTAGCCTTTTCCTACTACATCAACAACTTTAGCAACTATTCTGCTACATACGGCAGTCTTGGAGGGGTTATTGCCCTTATGCTTTGGTTCTATCTCACTGGCCTTGTGATTATCATAGGAGGCGAAGTGAACGCGACCTCAAATTATTTCAGGAAAAAAGCCCAATAGAGCTAGCGGCGATATGCTGCTATAACTATTGGGCTTTTGTTATTTTAATAGGCGTAATCCGTTTAATATAACAAGAATGGTACTGCCTTCATGACCGAGAACTCCCAATGGAAGGGTGAGGAATTGAAAGAAATTAGATGCAATAAGGATGAGGATGACAGCAATGGAAAAGATCACGTTTTGTTTTACAATTTGATTTAATCGGTTAGAAAGATTTACGGCTCGAGTAAGTTTTCCAAGATCATTTTTCATTAGAACAACGTCTGCGGTTTCGAGCGCTACATCTGTTCCCTGACCCATAGCAATTCCAACATCAGAAACCGCTAGAGCCGGTGCATCATTAATGCCGTCTCCAATCATGCCAACCGTTGCATATTTTTTCTTTAATTCTTTCATGTGGGTTACTTTATCTTCTGGAAGACAATTGGCGAAATAGGTTTCTATGCCAACTTCTTCTGCTATCGCTTTTGCTGTTTGTTCACTGTCTCCTGTCAGCATAATAGGCTCAATCCCACGTTTTTTCAACGCTTTAACCATTGTTGCGGATTCACTTCGTACTTTATCTTTTAAAGCTATCATACCAGCAATACCATGTTGATCCGCAGCAAGTACAATGGTGTTCCCACTTGATTGCAACTGGGCGTACTTTTCTTGAAAAGAATCAAATCCATCCTTATCAGTAAAGAAATCTAACTTCCCTACCTTCCAGCTGATTCCGTTAATTTTCGCTTCAACACCCCATCCAGAATGATCCTTCATTTCCTCAGGTTCTAGCCAGTTATGTGATCTTGAATGATTAACAATGGCTTTTGCAAGTGGATGTGTCGACTGCCGTTCGATAGAGGCTACGGTGTTCATGAATGTCGTCTCATCAATATCTGAACGAGTGAAAACATCTGTAACTACTGGAGAACCTTCCGTTAATGTTCCCGTTTTATCAAGTGCAACAGCTTTCATGGAGCCGAGTTGTTCGAGATGAACCCCTCCTTTAAATAGAATGCCATTTCGTGCACCTGCTGATATAGCCGATAGTGTAGCTGGCATAATGGAAGCAACTAGGGCGCATGGAGAAGCAACAACAAGAAAAACCATAGCACGATAGATCGTTTCATCCCACGTCCATCCAAAAAGAAAGTGAGGAAGGATCATAAGTAAAGAGCCCATTAGTAATACGATTTTGACATACCAGCCTTCAAGTTTTTCGATAAACAGCTGTGATGGTGCTTTTTGATCTTGGGCTTCTTGAACAAGAGCAATGATTTTTTGGAAGACGGTGTCCTTACTACTCTTTGTCATTTTAACGGTTAAATGTCCTGATATATTTAACGTTCCAGCAAATACTTCCTCATCGATTCGTTTAATGACTGGAATAGACTCGCCGGTAATTGCAGATTGATCCAGAGAAGTTTGCCCTTTCATAATTAATCCGTCTGCAGGGACTCTTTCTCCTGGTTTAATAAGAATAACGTCATCTACAGACAGCGAACTAGCAGGTACAACCATTTCAGAACCGTTTGAAATAACGGTTGCGGTTTCTGGTTGAATTTCCATCAGAGATTGAAGCTCTCGTTCACTCTTGTTCAATGTATAGGTTTCAAGGGCACCACTTAATGCAAAAATAAATATAAGTATGGCTCCCTCAGTCCAGTACCCAATACTACCAGCACCGATCGCTGCGATGATCATAAGAAGCTCAACATTCACGTCCTTCTCAGCAAACGAGTCTTCTATTCCTTCTTTTGCTTTAGCGAAACCGCCAATAACAAATGCCGTGATATAGAGACTAGCTTCAACGGAAGGTGAAAATGCGCCCTCCATGATCCAAGCAAAGGCGATGATTAATCCGCTTATTAGGGCAGCAGTTAGCTCCCCATGACGTTTCAAAGTATTCCACCAGAAAGAAGTATGTGAAGTGTAAGTACTTGATTGAATATTTGCCTGTTCCATTATCATTCCTCCTTTTTCTAATTGAGAATAATAGTCATCGTCATTCCCTTACTAAACGTGCAATGCTGTGACCACTTAAAGTGGTCACAGCATTAGAAAGCTGATAATACGGAGTTATCTAAATCGAATTGAGAATGTTTTTCATATAGATTAGAATGATTATCATGTTTTAATAATTTTATTCTATCACATGCTTCTCATCTTGACTATAAGAAAAAGAACAATTGGGCGGAATGATTTTATGTTTAAAAATGGGAATGAACAGGGAATTGAATTTGTAACAAAGAAAAGATGAGGAGGAGTACAATGCTATTAAAAGAAAAGCTAGAACAACTGAAACATGCTCGTGTCCAAAAGCCTGATAAAGTGTTTACTTTGTATTTAAATACGGATCGTCGTGATGCGGACCGACAAAATGGTGAATGGAAAATTCAATTGAAAAACGGATTTCGAAATTTCGAGGAATACTTAAAGCAAAGTGATAATAAAGAAGATCTTGAAAAATATGAAAAAGTAAAAGAGAAAATTCAAGATGAGCTTAATCGTATAGAAAATGATTTAAAACGCGGACTTATTATTATTGCTTCTTCAGATGATCAGATTTGGTTCGTAGAGCGTACGCAAGTTCCAGTCGAAACGAACCTTTATTGGGAAGAAGAACCTCAACTAGAAGTAGTAGAAGAACTTGAAAACAACTATCCAAATACTGGTATTGTGCTTGTCCATCATGATTATGTTCGGATTATTGAAACTGAACTTGGTTTTCTAACCAAAAGTGAAGAATATGCCTGGGATCCGGACGAGGATAACTGGAGAATTTACGAGGGAACAACGGGAAATGAGAATATCTCTGGAAATGGAAGTACAGCACAGCGAGAGCTATATGAAGATCGAGTAAAAGCCAATCGTGAAAGATGGTACAAATCGATGGCTGCAAAGCTTGATAAAAAAGCAAAAACTCAGCAGTGGGAAAAAATCTACGTGGCTGGTGAAAAAGAAGAAGCAAGCGAATTAAATGAGTTAATGAATAAGGAAGCGACAGTAGTTGGTAAGAATTATTCTGATAAGCGAGATGATGAAGTAATTGAATCGCTAGTCTCATAATAATAAAAGCACCCTTGAGGGTGCTTTTATTATTATGAGCTATGTTAGCTTCCACTGTTGCTTCTCGATTTTTGACTCATTCAATTGGTCATCACAGGGCGAGCGAAAAATCTAGAATGTTAATTAACATTACCTTATTATATTAGGGCTATTTGATAGCTTTAACAGTGAAAATTTTCGGAATGCCTCTGTCGTGGAGCTTAATATTCGGTTCCTCTGTTACCTGTTTAATAATAAGGTTCTCATCAGCAATGCTTGTAAGAATTTCACCAAGTGTCCATTTACGCTGAAGCACCAGGCTTTCTGCTGTTTCGTTCGTTAAATGCTTCTCAAAAGCAACTTTAGTTTTGTGGATTGTCGGATCGAAATAGTTACCATCAACTTTATGCTTCTTTCCTTTAGACGAAATAAGCTTTGTTGATATAGGATGGAAATCTTGGATTACAAAGGTGCCTTCTGGCTTCAAGAGACGTGAAACAACCTTGAAGAGAGGGTGAAGATCAAGGAAGTAATGTAAAATCCCCAGTTCCATAACAATAATATCAAAACTTCTATCGAGATCATGGTTCATTTTTAAAATGTCAGTGACATAATAGGAGAGGTCCACGTTACACTCTTCTGCAATTTCTTTGGCGAATCGCTCATTTTCATAGGAAAAATCGATGACTGTTGCATTTGCACCAAGTAAACTCATTGCTGTCGCTTTCATACCATGTGATCCCATTAAGTTGGCTACTTTCTTTCCTTGTAGTGAAGGAAGATACGGTAGAAGTGATTTAAGACGTGATTTTGGATTTTCTTTTAATTTTGTTGCGGCTTCTTCAGGTTTTCCAAATCGATTAAGCAATGCTTCGTAAGTTTGTTGATTCCAAGATTTTGCATTCTGGGCTGTCACATTCTCTTGTATTTCTTTTAGGTGAGCATCAATTATATTCCGCCATTCTGGAAGCTTCTGATAGTAATAGAGTGAAAGGCATTGAACCGATTGTTCTCCTAGTGAGACTTCAATGAGATAAGGGTTCGTGCGGATAACGGTGTTGTATGTGCACTCAATTCGTACCGGACACTCATCGATCACATAAAGAGCGTAAGCAGTTTCGGAAGTGTAATCGGGTTTTGCTACTCCGTATTTAAGATTGAAATCATCTACGACGGACTCAAAAGCATCCCATTGAATCGAAACGGCTATAGAATGAGGGGCATCGACTGCTCCTTGAAGCCAAAGAGCTGTTTCATTTATAAAGAAAAAAGGAATGTTATAATTGTTTAGGTTTGAAGAAAGGTTCTTTAAGACATTTTCTTGGAGTTCTGGCATTTTTCCACCTCAATTTTGTTACATGAACATATTTTGTATAGAATACTATAGCATATAGACAGCCCATAAGGCATCTGAAGAATAGGGAGAGACGTAGGATATGCAGACTCAGAACGAAGGTGTGTCAACGCAGAAATGGGTGAAGAGGGGTGGGTCCTTCGCTTTAGGTATCTACTTACTTGCGCTTTTCTATGCGACGTTGTTTATTTATAATTATTATCCATATGGTAAATCAGTTAACCTTGTTTTGTTCGATAGTATAAAGTTAATGTGGGAAAGCGGAAGCTACTGGCTCATCTTAAAAAATATTATTGGAAATATTATGTTGTTTATGCCGTTAGGATTTTTAACACCGCTAGTTTATAAAAAAGGAAAGTCTGTGCTTATTATTGGCCTGATCGGTTTTTCAACGAGTACTGTTATTGAATTATTGCAGTACTTTGTCGCTCACCGTATATTTGATATTGATGATATTCTCTTAAATGCTCTTGGAGCTATCGTAGGCTACGGTGCCTATCGCATAGTGCTTTCATTATATAGGAAAATGAAAAAGACAAAATAAAAGAGGCAGCTTGCGCTGCCTCTTTATCATTTCGTTATTTAGTCTTCTTTCTTCGCTTTATCAAGAAGTTTAGTAATACGTTTTGTAAGCATTTTACGACCTTCTCCGCCTGCTTGGAAATGACGAAGTTTACCTTCTGAATCAAACACGTAATAGGCAGGTACATATTGGTTTTCGAATGCGTCTGTCAATTTGTGATCACTATCAACGAAGATTGGTTGGCTAATATCGTGTTGATCAGCTACTTGTTTAATTTCTTCAAGGTCAAGGTCTTTTTCAGAGCGTGGCATATGAACAGCAATAACATTCATATCTTCGCTATACTCATCACGGAATTCGTTAACCATTGGCATAGCTTCTTTACATAGACCACAGCTAATGGACCAGAAGTGAATAAGAGTAAGTGGTTTATTACCTACGAGGTCACTCTTCTTAACTTCTCCGTTAAACCATTCTTTAGCGCCTTCTAGTTCAGGCATTTCTTCGCGTAGTTTCATTCTGTATCGACTCCTTTGTTCGGAATTAATTATAATCATTATCAGATAATCACAATTCTCATTATAGTACATATAAATCATAAGTCAATGAAAAGGGTTCATGTATTATATTATTAAGATGGCTTTTAAAAGGTTTCTTTACTCACGATGTAGAATACTGAGCATGTGGTTCGGGTTTCTTATGAACGGCTGTTGCTGTAAATAAGAAGAGTAGCATCCCGCTAATCGCATAGAAAATGCTTCCTTCTGTAAACCAATCAATGAAAACTCCACCAAGATAGGGTCCGAGTATACTACCAATGCCAAAAAATATGCCAGCTAGAATGTTCCCGGTTGGGAGAAGACTATTTGGTAGCAGATCGGCCAAGTAGGTAATACTCAGTGAAAATAAAGATCCAACCATCATGCCTGCAAGGAAAAATAAGATAAAAAGTATTGGTACTGATGTGGTGAAGATCGCACACGAAAAACTAACCCAGCCAAAAAAAATACTAACGAGCAAGATATTTTTCCGACCAAATTTATCACTGATAACGCCAAGAGGCATTTGAAACACAAGACTTCCGATCACAAAGGCTGGAAGTAAAATCGAAACCGATTTTATATCAATTCCGTTCCGAAGTGCATACACAGGGAAATTACCGTGAAGAGATGCTTCAAGAAATCCGTATCCGAAAGAAGGTAAGAGGGCTACCCAGCCAACTTTCAGGACGCGCGCATATTTAGATAGAACTCGTTCAGAACCGTGCGTCAATGGATCAGGGAACTCATTTTTGATTTTTGTCAGCATCAACCATGTCACCATAGCAATGCCTGATGCCAGTAAAAATGGGAGGTACATAGAATACTCAACTAGAATAGTCGAGAGGGGACCGGCAGCGAAACCAAGTCCGAATGCAGATCCATAAATGGCGATGTTTCTCCCCCTTTTTTCTTTTGGGGTCGTTGTTGTAATCCAAAGTTGTGTTGCGAAATGAAGAAGGTTATCTCCTATTCCGACAATGATTCTTAAAATGAACCAAAACCAAAAAGCCTGCCATATAGGTATTAGCGTGATTGAAACAATAACAAGCAGAAGTCCAACTGCTATAGCTGGTTTATAACCATATTTTCGAACGGGTTTCTCAATAAAGGGTGAGGCAAAAAGGATCCCTATGTAAAGAGCCGAAGCATTAAGTCCATTCATGCTAGACGATACGCCTGCCTCCTCTAGAAGAATAGATAATAAAGGAAGCAGCATCCCTTGAGAATACCCAGAAATAAAAACGATTGAAATAAGAATCAGAAATCGGTAACGGTTTGATTCAAACAATTTGTTCACACTCCAATTAGCCAAAAAAGGAAATTCTTATCAGTGCTTATTATAATGGAATGGGGTGAAAAGAGCCACCGTTCGCATTTTTTTAAAAGCTGATCTAAAATAAGGACAACGTCTAGTAAAGGAGTGGTCATGTTGGAATTTAACATGAAGAAAGAAGAAACTGGTTTTACAGCTGATTTTGAATATGGAACGCTTCATATTTCAGGGGACGAGCAGTTTGGTTTTCGTCCATATCAACTACTTGTTTCATCAATAGCAGTTTGTAGTGGTGGTGTGTTACGCCAAATTCTTGATAAAAAGCGAATGGACTATGAAGATATTCAAATAAAAGCGGATGTCACTCGTAATGAAAAGGAAGCAAATCGTGTTGAAGAAATTCATCTTCATTTCACACTAGTTGGAGAGCTGAACGAGCAGAAAGTAGAAAGAGCGCTTGAATTAACGAAAAAGCATTGTTCAATGGCACAGTCTGTTTTGGGAAGCATTGAATTGAAGGAAACTTTCGAGATTGTATCAAAATAAAGAAACGAAAAAAAGGGTCACCGCAGTGGCCCTTTTTTTCTTTTTTTTATTTTACCTATCTATGCGTAGTAAAACTCCTCTAATGGGAGGTTATTTTATAACTCAAGTGTTTCTGGTGTGTTTTCACCCTCATTCATTAAACGAATTGTGTCCGGAGTGATTGTGAGAACGACATAGTTTGGATCTTCTGGTGAATCGAACCATCGTTTCAGCTGGTCACCCCATAGTTTTTCTTTCGTTTCTTTTGAGTCATCTATCGTGACGTGACCTTGTACTTCTACGTAACGGTCATGCCAACCTTCGCCGTCGTATCCAAGCAAAACGTGCACGTTATTATTTTGCTCGATGTCTTCTACTTTATGAGTTTCCTTACTAGTTGGAGTCATTAGTGTAAGTTCATCGTGGAAGAACGTCATAAATCTTGAATGAGGCTTATTTTCCTTCACTGTGCTAAGTGTTCCTACATAGTGAGAATCAAAGATGCTCAGTACCTTGTTTTTAATTTCTGATTGAGACATTGCCATTACAAATTCTCCTTTCGAATTTAACTATAATCTTAATCTTCCTCTAATCTCGAATTCTAAAACGCGATAATATGCCATTATTTACTACGGGAGCTTTTAGCGCATTCATTCGTTTTTCAATCAGATACTAGGGGTATAGCCATATGTAGATTCTAATTTCAACATAAGAAGGTAATCAGATGAACAAGAGCTATGATTTTACTCAAGGTAACATTACGAAGCAAATGGTTTATTTTTCATTGCCTATTTTTTTAACTAATTTACTGCAAACGTCTTATCAATTTATAGATAGCATTTGGGTTGGTAACTTACTCGGTTCAAATGCACTTGGCGCTATTTCAATTGCAGCTCCCGTCATTTTCACTGTTCTCTCCTTCATCATCGGAGTGAATAGTGCAACGTTAACAGTACTGTCTCAGCGGAAAGGAGCATCTGATAAAGAAGGGTTAGTCGAGTCGCTAAATGCTTTTGTTGTTGCGTTAACGATCTTATCGGTTGCGTTTGGAATTATTGGCTTCCTCTTTACTGACCCCATTCTTAAATTCCTTGGAACGCCAGATGAGATATTTGAAAGTACGAAAGTATACTTGCGAATTAACTTTTTAGGCATTCTCTTTTTATTTGGGTATAACTTTATTGGCACAGTATTGCGAGCTCTAGGGGATAGTAAAACTCCGATTCGATTTGTCCTTTTTGCTGTAATTTTAAATACTGCACTGGATCCGTTGTTTATTGCTTATTTCAACTGGGGAATTGAAGGTGCTGCATATGCAACGATTATTTCTCAAGGGTCAGCATTTCTATATGGTGTGGTTTATTCTATCTGGAAGTCTAAAATCCCGTTTACTGTTCCCCATCTTCCAGACATGAAAGAGCTTAAACGAATTTCAAAGCTTGGAATTCCTGCTGGCTTACAAATGATGACCGTTTCAGCGGGAGTGACGGCGATTATGGGGATTGTTGCAAGTTTTGGTACACAAGTGGTTGCTGGTTTTGGAGCTGCGCAAAGGCTTGATCGTATTATCATGTTACCGGCGTTTACGCTTGGAGCCGCTGTAAATAGCATGGCTGGACAGAACATTGGCTCTGGAAAGTGGCAAAGAGTTTCAGCGATATCTAAGAATGGGATTATTTTAATCCTTGCCGTTTCTTTTACAATTAGTGCTATTATCTTTTTATCAGCTGAATCAATGATCCGTCTCTTTATTGATGATCCTAAGACAATTGCTTTCGGTGAGAACTACTTAAAAACCGTTGCCTTTTTCTATCCGTTTCTTGGTATTAATTTTGTTTTAAATGGAGTGGTTAAAGCTGCCGGTGCTATGGTTCAGGTGCTTATACTTAATATTATTTCATTCTGGATCCTTCGCGTTCCGCTCACATACGTTTTTTCAAAATGGTTAGGAGCAGAAGGGATTGCGTACGGTATAGGAGTAAGCTTTATTATCTCGAGCGTATTTGCTATTGGATATTACCGTTATGGAAAATGGCGTGATATAGAATTGTTCGATCAGCAAAAGGAAGAAGACTCAAGTCAATACGAAAGTTCAACTCAAAGTAAGGCTTAAAAGGAATAGCTTAGAAAGTGTCGTCTTTTTACTACATCGTACGTTACAATGAAAAGGATATAGTAAAAGAGAGGATGCAGTCAGTGAAAATAAAACGATTCTTATTTTATGTAATAGGGCTCTTCGTATTAACTGCTGGAATAACATTAACAATTAAATCTGATATCGGAGCAGGAGCTTGGGATGCGCTTAACGTAGGATTATCTGAGAAGATCGGTTTTACGGTTGGGACCTGGGTAATCCTCGTTGGAGTCATCTTGATTATAGTCAATGCGCTTCTGATGAAAGCCTGGCCAGATTTCTTTGCTCTTATCACTATTATCGTAACAGGTTTGTTTATTGATTTTTGGTTAATTACGTTATTTTCAAATTGGACGATTACGGACTTATTCCTTGCTTATGCGGTTTTTATAATAGGAATGATATTCATCGGCCTTGGTATTGCGATATACCTTCAAGCCAAATTTGCGGTGATCCCAATCGATGGTTTAATGCTTGCGATTCATCATAGAACTGGTTTAAGCATTCGAACTTCGAAAACGGCTGGTGAACTTATTGCGCTACTTGCTGCATTGCTTTTAGGAGGGCCGATTGGTGTGGGCACGATTGCCATTACATTTGGCATCGGACCTCTTGTCCAATTTTTCTATCCTACTTTTGAGAAAATGAACGCTTAAGCGTTCATTTTTTTTGTGGGAAATGTCTAGCGCTTGTCGGCTCTAAACGTTCGTTTCCGCTTTTAATATCTAAATTTATTGGATAAAAGGGATGGTTCTAGAAAAAAATACTGATAAGAGTTTGAAGCCATTCGTTTAAATGAATGCTAACAAAGGAGAAGTTTGTATGAAGAAAATCTTGTTAATGCTCGTTATTCTAGCTGTTATTCTACCTCTAAACACACTAGCCGCAGAAGGTCAGAAAGCGGGGAAAGATCAATCGCTAAAAGTTCCTGATTCTACGGTTAATATTTCGAAAGAAAACACTTATCCAAATCCCGCACAGGATTTACCTACCTTGCAGCCGAGTGAGTTGACGAAGGAGTTAACAGGATCTGCAGATGTCCCCATTGCTAATCCTGAATTGATTCAGATTTTAAATGATTCTTCGATTTCACCGTCTAAGCTAGCGATCGGTTATCGTGCGAGTATTTATCTAGGTAAGTGGGCGTTGAATTATGATTCTGCAGAAACAAACATTAACTGGCAATACAAGCAGGCAAATATAAATCGGGTAGATAATCGAGGTGGAAGTGGTCCAATTCAGATGACGTATCGCCAAGAGGAAGAGAAGAAGGTGAATGGTGGATTAACGGCCTCAATTCCTGATAGTGAAGACGTGAAGAAGATGATGATGATGAAGGCATCTGAAAAAACGAAGCTCTCTTTATCTTTTCAAACAATGATTGGGAAAGATACTAAAAAAGGTAATGTGTATAATGTGGGAGCTAAGAACTATGGTACTTTAACGAGCTATGTTCCTGCTGTAAATGAAAAAGGGACAGTAACATATGGAGAAGTTTATCTTGTTTTAAAAGGAAGCAAAATGAAACTTGAGGTTCGTAACGTGACTCAGCAAGGAATTGGTGCTTGGATCCCGGTTCAAGACTACCTTAGTTTTGAATTTAATACGCGACAATAACCAGCAGAAATGCTGGTTTTCTTATGAGGATAACAAGGTATTCTGTTTGAGGAAGTAATTTCCTTAGCCAAAGAGATGGAATTAGGATAGAAAACAGTGCAAACTTCACACACTAAATAAGGGGACAGACAAAGGAGGGATTAAATGAGGATACTCGTAATGACGATCGTTATATTTATTGGAACAGTGACGGGAACCTATGCGATAGATAACACGTCTCATGATTGGTATTTTAAACGAAGCAAAAATCATGCACCTGCCACAACAGAGCCTGAATTTCAGGAATTACTAAAGCCCTACGACAGCTACTTCATTGGTCGAACTGATCAGAAGGAATTGTATATGACATTTGATAATGGGTATGAGAATGGATTCACTGACGATATTTTGGATGTTCTAAAGAAAGAAGATGTACCTGCCACTTTTTTCGTTACCGGTCATTACTTAAAGGACCAGCCAGATCTCGTTAAGAGAATGGTAAAAGAGGGACATATCGTTGGGAATCATTCCTGGAGTCACCCTGATATGACGGCCATTTCTGATGAAAAGATAAGAATTGAATTAAAAAAAGTGAAGGAAGAGTACACCCGATTAACTGGAGATGAAACGATGCAGTATGTTCGACCACCTCGTGGCGTTTTTAGCGAAAGGTCACTCGCTATTTCTTACGAAGAGGGGTATCGTAACATCTTCTGGTCACTTGCCTATAAAGATTGGGAAACGGATAAGCAAAAGGGGAGTCAGTATGCTTATGATTCGATTATGAAACAAGTTCACCCGGGAGCGATACTGCTTCTTCATACAGTCTCAAAAGATAACGCTGAAGCTCTTCAGAAAGTTATTAAGGATTTAAAGAAAGACGGGTATACCTTTAAAAGTCTGGATGATCTTGTCCTAACTGAAACAATTCCTGAACCGCTTATTCCTTAATAAATATTCTAGGCTGCCAGAAATGGCAGTCTTTTGCATGATTTAAGAAGAAAGAAGAAAGGACGACTTGCTCTTCTGTAACTAGTAATCCTGTTTTGGATTTGCGATAATATAGACGACCTAAGAAATGGAGGCGGTATGATGTGGGTTGAGAAGTTATATCCTAAAGCGCCATATGACGTAGATCGACTTTTCCAAAGAATGAGCATGGACCCGCTTCAGTATGTCGATGGTCACAGTCAACAATTTAAGATTCCTCTTATTATTAATAATGAAAAAGCCGTATATACAGTTCAATCAACTGGAAATCGTAAATACCCTTGCTTTGAGATATACGGAAATGATGTAAGTAATAAGGAACAAGCGATTACTCAGATTAGTCATATGTTTGACTTTCATATGGACATTGAAGGGATCTCGTCAGTACTAAAAGAAACAAATATTCGATCATTGATGGATAATTATCTCGGTATGCCAATTATTTGTGAGCCTGACGCTTATTGTGCATTACTGAAGAATATTGTTCATCAGCAGCTTAATATGAAGTTTGCGTATACGCTGACCTATCGTTTTGTGACAAGCTATGGAACTGAAATGGATGGCGTGTGGTTCTATCCTAAACCAGAGGTGGTTAGTCGTTTAACTGTTCAAGAATTACGCGATTTACAATTTAGCAAAAGAAAAGCAGAATATGTGATTGGAATTGCTGAAAAGATTGTATCAGGAGAGCTTGATTTAGAGAACCTCAACAAATTAACAACTAAGGAAGTATATGATGAACTGCTTCCTATAAGAGGTGTTGGTCCATGGACAGTTGAATGTGTACTGCTTTTTGGACTAAGACGGAAAGATATATTACCTGCAGGTGATGTTGGGATTCAAAATGCCATTATGAAATGGTTTCAATTATCAACAAAGCCTACAAAAGAAGAAGTCGTTAAGTATAAAGAGAAATGGTCTCCGTATTCAAGCTATGTGTCCATGTATTTATGGGAAAGCTTAAGCGGTTAAGTAGAAGGAGAGATATTTTTGGATAACAAAAATGTGAAAGGGACAGGGCTTACGAACGGTCAAACAATTCCTTTAACAATTAAACGATTGGGGATAAATGGAGAAGGGGTCGGTTTTTTTAAGAGAACAGTGGTATTTGTTCCTGGGGCACTACCTGGGGAAGAAATTACAGCTGAAGTCACAAAGGTTTTTTCAAATCGTGCTGAAGCAAAAATAAAAAGGCTTCGAAAAAAATCGAATGACAGAACCACTCCGCCATGTCCGGTATATGAAGAATGTGGAGGATGTCAGCTCCAACATTTAAGCTATAAGGCACAACTTCGTGAAAAACGGGATATTGTGATTCAGTCGTTTGAACGGCATGCAAAATTGGGTGAAAAGGATATAACAATAAAGCCTGTAATTGGAATGAAAGACCCCTGGAACTATCGAAATAAAAGTCAGCTTCAGGTAAGAAAGCAAAAGGGAAAAGTCATTGCAGGATTATACGGAGCAGGGTCACACGAGCTTGTTGAACTGACAAACTGTTTAGTACAACACCCGGAAACAAATCGAGTCACTCGTCAAGTTGTGAAGATCCTCGAGGATTTAAATATTTCGATATATAATGAAAAGAAGAGAAAGGGGCTCGTTCGTACAATCGTAACGAGAGTTGGATTTGAGACGGGACAAATTCAATTAGTGCTTGTCACTTCAGAAGAGAACATTCCGCGGAAAGAATTACTTATTAAAGAAGTGAAGAAAAGGCTTCCTGAAGTGAAGTCGGTTATTCAAAATGTAAATGGGCAGAGAACATCTCTAATATTCGGTGATAAAACCTTCGTATTAGATGGGGAAGAAGTAATAGAGGAATCATTAGGAGATTTAAATTTCGAATTATCTGCTCGTGCCTTTTTCCAGCTAAATCCCACGCAAACTGTTCACCTCTATGATGAAGTGAAAAAAGCTGCTGCGCTTACTGGTAAAGAAAACATTATAGATGCTTATTGTGGAGTAGGTACGATTGGATTATGGCTTGCCGATAATGCGCGAGAAGTCAGAGGGATGGATGTCATTAAAGAATCGATTGATGATGCAAGAAAGAATGCTAAAAGTCACGGTTATCAGGAGAAGATGACTTACGATATAGGTAAAGCAGAAGAGGTCGTTCCTAAGTGGATAAAAGAAGGGTTCAAACCAAACGTGATTGTGGTAGATCCACCGAGAACTGGCTGTGATGAGACGTTATTAGCTACGATGGTAAAAGCAAAGCCAGATCGAATTGTTTATGTATCCTGTAATCCTTCAACGCTTGCAAAAGATTCTTCCTATTTAATGAAAAAGGGATATGAGCTTCAGCATTTACAGCCAGTCGATATGTTTCCACAAACGTCTCATATCGAAGTAGTGTCTGTTTTTAAAAGAAACACAGGAAATAAGAAATAGTTACAACCTTATTTATGGATAAAGTTAGTAGTTAAACCCTTCCGACTGGAAGCTAAATACAGTCATTAACACTTTCCACAGACTTATACACAAGATGAATAGGTATTTATAGCGTTACTAACAAGTTTATCAACAATATCCACAGCTTAATACGAGGTTATCAACAAAAAAATTGTTTATAATAAATGTGCTCTAAAAAGGGAAAGATAACATGTTATCAACATTGTTAACAGCTTGTGCATAACTTGCTTGTTAACTTCTGAATCGCTATTTTTTTCTGAAATCAAAAAGGGACCGATACGGTCCCCTTTTTGGTTATTTGTTTTTCTTCGCGCGCTGGTTTGCGGCCTTTGATCTTTCAGCTGCTTTCGCATCAGCGGTGTCGAATTCATTTGCGAATTCTACATCCTCGTTTTGTGCTGATGGAATTGGATTTTTAGCTTGACGCTTTTGTTTACCTTCTGAAAAATTTGGACGTTTTGCCATCTTAATCAGCTCCTGTAAATGTGTTTGGAGAAGATCTCTCCACTCATTAGAATGGCTTGTTTTTGTTTAATTATTCGTCTTTATTTATGCCCAGCTCGGTCAGCACGTTTGAATTCTCTTCCAAAAAGAACATCTTGGGTCTTCGTTAGCGTCATTTTTGCTTCCTTATTTTCTCTGCCTTTACGTTTATCCACAATAATCCCTCTTTTCCTTAAGATGCTACTAGCATTGCCATCACATAAAGTTCTATGCACATGTGGATAAAAGCAATGACCAGGCGCCGATAGTAACGCTGTGGATTATGACACTCTATAGAAAAAACCAATAGAAATAAGGCAATAATAACAATAAAAAAAGTTCCTTTAACAGGAACTTATGCTTCTAATTGAACTTCAACTGCTTCTGTACCTTCGCGCATGACGTGAAGGTGATAATTATCGCGTTCAATTTCATATAAATGATATGATTTCTCTCCAGTATTAATTTGCTTATAAACTTCAGGCCATTTCTCATTAGCTTTCTCGACATAAGGGATTTTTTCTGCCGCTTTTTGAGAGCGAATGTTATCCTTGTTAATTCTCATGAAAATTGTATGAATTTGCTTATCAAAAAACATTTCATTGAAGAAAGCTTCTTTCGCGATTTGATTATAACCTTTGCCGTGGTAAGGGGTACCAATCCACGTTCCAAGAAAGCCAGTTTGATGTTCAATATCAAACAAATTAATTGTACCAATAGGTGCACCCCATTCATCAAGAATGGTCCTAGAAATTAATTCTCCCTGCTCCTCAGCTTCAATAAGTTGTTTTGTTAAGAATAGATATTCTTCGTAAGAGCTTGCTTTATGACGTACGAATGGGAAGACAGCTGGGTCAACCATCAAGTCAAATAGCACATGACATTCCGACAGGTCACGATGTTTAATCATGAGTTTCCCTCCTGTCGAGGGCAGACTTATCCCCACCCTCGAATAATAGTATGTTGAATTATTATTCGGGGTGGGAATCGAACCCACTAGGACCAGTCACTGCTGGTGGCGCACCAATTGCCTTCCCATATTCAGATATGAAGTTGTTAGTTCATTTTATTGTAATTACAAAAGTATCATACTCGATTTATTTAAAAAAAGATACTAGTTTTTTGCGTATTTTTCACTTCTAAATGTAAAGTTATTGTAAGTGTCTATGTGACAAGAAATTTAAGCGATTTTAACGAATAATTTCCCCGTTAATCATCGTCAATACTGGACGGGCATCGTACTGGAATGGATGATTAGACCAGAGCACTAAATCGGCATCTTTTCCAACTTCTATACTTCCAATTCGGTGTTCGACTCCAAGACTTTTAGCGGGATTTAGTGTAATTCCTTCAATCGCTTTTTCTTCGCTTAACCCTTCTCTAACAGCAAGCGCTGCACAAATATTTAAGTACTGAATAGGAACGTATGGATGATCTGTTGTGATTGACACTTCAATCCCGTGGCTATTCAGAATGCCATAAGTCGCCCAAGTTTTGTTCTTTAATTCTATCTTCGAACGTCTCGTCATAGAAGGTCCTACAGTTACTTTAAGGTTCTGTCCACTAAGTTCATCTGCAATAAGATGGCCTTCTGTACAATGCTCAATTCTGAGATCAAGATTAAACTCCCTAGCAAATCGAACAGCTGTTAATATATCGTCTGCACGGTGAGCGTGAATTCTAACAGGAATTTCACGATTTAGTGCTGCCATAATGGGTGAAATTCGTGGATGCTCGATCTGATTAGACCTCCCAGCATCATAGAATGCTTCTCGAAGAAGGCCCATAATTCCCATGCGGGTAATGGAATCATTATTGGAGTGACTATGAACCCGTTTCGGGTTTTCACCTAATGCAATTTTTAGACCGGCGGTTTCTCTGACAATCATTTTCTCTACGTTCTTTCCATGCGTTTTCAGAACAGTTGTTATACCGCCAATAATATTCGCACTTCCAGGCATAACTTGGACAGAAGTTACGCCAAATGCAATCGCATCTTTAAAACCAACATCGAGTGGATTTACACCGTCAAGTGCTCTTACATGGGGAGTTAGAGCTTCTACGGTTTCGTTTGCATCATTACCGGCCCAGCCAGTGCCTTCGTCATAAAGGCCAACATGTGTATGTGCATCAATGAAACCGGGTAAAAGATGATAACCTTTGCCGTCAATTACGGTCATATCAGCTTCTTCAGGTATAGAGGGGGAGACTTCATGAATAAGGCCGTCCTTTACAAGAACATCAGCACATGGGAGTAATGGTGATGAAACTGGATAAACTCGAGCTTGCTTAAATAATATCGTCATATTATTCACCTATCATCTTTTAGTTTTATAACGACACATCGTCGAAAACAGCTAGTTAATTCATTATATCCATTATCCATCATCGGTACTACATCATCGAATGTGTAAATGGCGAAGGATATTTTAATTGAGATACAACCTTTTCATAAACATAACGATTTCACTTTTCTTAGAAAATAGGTAATGCTTCTATTCAAATGAAGGGAGGGTTTAAAAAAACCTGCTGGTTTAGACCAGCAGGTTCTCTAATGCGTCTTTTAATTTAATGTAGCGGAAAGGATAACCTAATTCTTTAGCTTTCTGTGGAAGAACGCACTGTCCTTTTAATACAATTCCACTTTTTTCTCCTAGAGCTGCTTGAACAGGTGCTTCAGGAACAGGCATCCAGTGAGGTCGATTCATTACTTCCCCAATTGTTTTACCAAAATCATTCATTCTCTTTGGTTCAGGTGCGGTTACGTTTAATGGCCCCTGGACAGAGTCGTGATCAACAGCAAATCGGATCATCCCAACTACATCCATAATATGTACCCAGGAATACCATTGTCGTCCATCACCAAGTTTACCACCCATAAATAATTTATATGGCAAGGTCATCAAAGGAAGGGCTCCTTCTTCGCCAAGGACAACACCAAATCGCGCAAGAACGGTACGAACTCCATGATTCTGTGCTTTCATTGCTTCATCTTCCCATTTGCGTGTAACATCTGCCAGGAAGTCAGAACCAGGTTCTGTATCATTTTCGGTAAATGATTTATCAAGTGATGAACCATAAAATCCAATAGCAGAAGCGTTTACAAGAACGCGTGGTTTATGATCAAGTTTTTGTATGATGGAAATGATCTCTCTCGTTGACGAGATGCGGCTGTCTAGAATACGCTGTTTACGATCTTCTGTCCACCGTCCGCTATTAATTGATTCGCCTGCAAGGTTCACGATGGCGTGAATCTTTGGGAGGTCCTTCTCTGGCTCAGCATCATCCTGAAGCCACTTTACATAAGTAACCCCTTTTTTTATAGGTTTGTTTGCAGGGTTCCGTGTTAGAATAAATACCGAATGCCCGTCATTAACAAAAGAGTCTGTTAGTTCACTTCCAACAAAACCAGTTCCTCCGGTAATCGCAATGTTCATATCATCTTCCTCCTAAGCGTACGCGATATACTTCTACTAGTTCTTTACCCATATTCATATTCCTCTAATCAAATGCTTTAACTTCATTCGTTTATTCAGAAAGTGCTACAATGTGAGTGGAGGTGAGTGCATTGGTCAAGGTTACGCGTATAACAACGCAAAAAAACAATAACGAACGATTTTCGATATTTATAGATAAAGGTTCAGGGGAAGAATTTGGTTTCGGTGTTGACCAGGATGTTCTGATCAGCTTTGGTCTTCGAAAAGGCGTCGAATTAAGTGACGAGATGCTTGAAGGAATTCATTTTGAAGACCAGGTGAAAAAAGGCATGAATTACGCGTTAAATTATTTATCTTACCGGATGCGCTCTGAAAAAGAGGTGAAAGAATACCTTACTAAAAAGGAAATACCTGAAGAGGCATTCGAAGCTATTTTCAAAAAGCTTCATCGCTATGGATACGTGAATGATCTTGAATTCGCTATTGCTTTTGTAAGAACAAAAGTAAATGGAGGCGGAAAAGGTCCATTTGTCATCGCGCAAGAGCTCAACCAAAAAGGAGTTAATAAAAAGATGACCGATAAAGCACTTGAAGAATACTCATATGAGAAACAGCTTGAGATTGCAATTAAGTTAGCTGAGAAAAAAGCATCAAAGCTAAAGACTTCCTCAGCAACGGAACAAAGACAGAAAGTAAATCAGGAACTAAGAGCCAAAGGCTTCGATCGTGACATCATTCAAGAAGTGATGCAGCAAATCGATCTAGAAAAAGGAGAAGACGAGGAATGGGAAGCGCTCGTGCTTCAGGCCCAAAAAGCGGAACGACGCTATAGCAAACTCGAGCGCCGTGAATTCGATCATAAAATGAAGCAATTTTTATATCGTAAAGGGTTTCCTTTTCCGCTTATTAATAAATATCTAGAAGAACTTAACGATCAATAAATATCTCATTTTGTCCTTCATCTTCCTCGATGATTTGGAGGGCTTTCTCAAATGGGGATTTAAGTCTTGATACATCATTAATATGATCGGAATTTGCCCAAAATGGAGTATTCATCCCTCCCATATAAACAGCAGTTGCACTGACACCCGTGCCCTCTAGTTCTTTCCATAAGCTCTCAGTAAAACCTCTTATCGCATATTTAGAAGCGACGTAGACGGTTTCGTGATTTTTCCCTTTTAAACCAGCGGTAGAAATAATATTCATGATGCGACCTTCCATGCTTTTTAATGTAGGGAGGAACGTTTGTGTTGCAAAAATGGTGCCTTTCACATTTGTATCAATAACCTTATGTATATCAGAAATAGTAATGTCTTCTAAAGCCCCGAACGTTCCTGTACCAGCATTGTTTACAAGCATGTGAATTTGTAGATTATCCCGATCCATTGCTTGTTTCAGTTTTTTAAGTTCTTCAGGATCAGTTATATCGCATTCATAAATGGAACAGACACCTTTATTATCTTTGATTTCCTGGTCAATGGATTCAAGTTTTTGTTTGGTTCGACCAACAAGTACGACATGGTGTCCTTTAGTTGCCCACTGTTTTGCAAGCTCAGCTCCGAGGCCAGAACCGGCACCCGTAATTAAAATGGTTTTCATATAAAATCACTCCTTTCGGTAAGCGTAGCATATTTTTGTCAGGAAGTAGAAAATGAACTATACTTGGGGAAGAATTGATGATGATGGAGGTCAAGGATGGAAAAGCGTTTCAGTGATATGAGTGAGCAGGAACTAAGAAATGAAATTTCCCTCTTAAGCGAAAAAGCACGTAGAGCGGAGCAAATGGGCATGGTCAATGAATTCGCCGTTCATGAACGAAGGATTGCACTTGCTAAGTCGTATTTATTAAACCCGGATGACTTTATACCGGGCCATAAATATGAAATTGATGGTGATCCAGGTTCTACGTTTATTATCGATTATATGAATGGGACGTTTGCATGGGGAAACCGTGACGGTAGCGATGAGATTGAAGCATTTCCTATTTCGATGTTAATTCAAAAAGAGCAGCAGTAACGCTGCTCTCTTATTTCATCATTTTTACGATCGTTTACGTGTTTGTACCTGTAGTACGATATCGTTATAAGTTTGCTGCGTTTCTCCATTCACCTGATTATGAGCGTGTTTTGGATTTGCACGCGGAGATTGGAATGGATCCTCATATTTCGGATGAAGTCTATCTCGGTTATTTTTTCCCATAGATGCTACCTCCTGTATAAGAGAATTATCCCTGACGGTGGCCTGTCCGATTTGAAGCATTCATCCGCTCTTGTGGTTGAGTGTTAATCGACCCGTCAGCACGTTTTGATGCGAATTCTTCTTTTGCGCGGGGTTCACCAGAAAATTTAGCATCTGGAAATCCGGTTTTTTTATTTCTCATCAGCGTGCGCCCCTTTCCAATATCGTGTTGTGAATCAGGCACACCATTAGTATGCGAATTCGGTCGGAATGTTATGTGCCAAACAAAGTTATTTATTAGACAGAATTTGAATTACACCACGAAAGGAGAATGCCTCATGGAAGATTTATTTCAAAGGCTTACTCATAACCTTCTTGAGAAAAATGATCACCTCTCTTATGGTCAAGCGAGAACAATGGTGGAGTTGCTTTGGGAGGATTTTGAATCGTCAAGAGCCAAGGCTGGCAGAGAGTATAAAGGTCAGGATGTAACTGAAAAAATTGTAAAGCAATGGATTAACTACTATGGTCCTGTTTTACACGATTTCATGATGAATAATCCAAAATATAAAGGGTATTTTGGAGATGACAGAAGCATAAAACATTAAACAAAAACCGGCTGGGCACATTATGTGCCCAGCCGGTTTTCTGTGTCATAAAATAAAGTTAACGACTAATCAAGAGCGGGATCTAATTTCTTTCGTAACGTATCTTCGCTGTAAACCCATCCAGTATAGGAACTCGTTATTTCGAGCTGATCTTCCATTTGTACCACGGCGACAAATGGATAATGCCCTTTATTTCGATAGCGAAGATCAATAAAGCGAACTTCATATCCAACTTCTTTTTCTTCAATCTCCCATCTATAAACTGGTGAGAATGAAAGAAATGCACTTAAGTTAGGATCTTCCTTCGCAGATTCCAGTACGGGTGTTTTAGGAACAGGAACGCGATCAAATACGTCTTGAATATGGATCGTAGTTCCTTCAGCGCGAGCTACATAAAACTGTTTCTCAGATTTAACTGCGATATGCCACCTGCTCCAACGAATTGTTGGTGAGACGATCACTTCGACTGCATCTGGAATTCGCTCTCTCACAGCATGAATCACTTTCTTCTGTTCAGTTATTCTCCAAACATAATAGAGAATAAGGATGCCGTAGATCGTGAGGAAAGTGTACCCAGGATTGACTCCCAAATACCAGAGAATTAATCCACCAATGTGACTGAGAAATATAAATGGATCAAAAATATTAATGACGCCAAGAGCTACCCATCTGTTAGAAAATGGCCTAATGGCTTGCGTTCCATATGCGTTAAAGATATCGACAAACACATGAATGAAGACAGCAAGAAATGTCCATAACCAAAGGTGGAGCCAATTTGTTTCGGGAAAAAACACCATTATTCCGCTGCTAATAATGATTGGCCAGAGAAGAACTGCAGGAATGGAATGAGTAATTCCACGATGGTGTCGGATATAGACAGCGTTATTTTTAAGTTTAAGCACAGTATCAAAGTCCGGGGCCTGCGATCCTATTAGCGCTCCAATTAGAACGCTTTGAGCGGTAATGGGGTCCTGTGCAATAGCTGGATCTAACGTTGCAAGAGCTCCAATCCCCAGTCCCATGACCACATGTGTCCCAGTATCCATAGGCTAAGAATCCTCCTTATGAAACGTATCGATCGTTTAGCTAACGATCGTGAATAGACCAAAAGAATTTATGTCTATTTTGCATTCTTTATTTAGTTATACCCAATTTGAACGAATGTGAAAAGTTAAAAGGTGAATGAAAAGGTATGATGCGTTATTATATGTGATAGACGAAGGTTGAGGAAGTTTCTTAGTAAATTTAAATAAATCTTTTAACACCATTTAATATATCATATCGGAGAGTTGATCCATGACAGAGAAAGTGACAGACCTTTTACATTATTTCGATGAAAAGCAGTTCCAACAGGACCTTATTGCCTGGTTTAAAAAAGAGCAGCGTACACTACCTTGGCGTGAGAATCAGGATCCTTATCGTGTATGGGTATCTGAAATTATGCTACAGCAAACGAGAGTAGACACTGTAATCCCATATTTTGAGCGGTTTGTGAGCCTTTTTCCTACTGTGGAGGCACTTGCCAATGCTGAAGAGGCAGATGTATTAAAAGCCTGGGAAGGGCTTGGTTATTACTCAAGGGCGAGAAATCTTCAAAGTGCTGTTCGAGAAGTAGCAGAGACTTATAACGGTATAGTGCCGAATGATCCCAAGCAAATATCTGAACTTAAGGGAGTAGGGCCCTACACTGCTGGGGCAATTTTAAGCATTGCTTATGACATACCACAGCCAGCCGTTGATGGAAACGTGATGCGTGTTCTTTCGCGAATTATTGGGATTTGGGAGGATATTGCTAAACCATCAGCAAGAAAGACGTTTGAAGAAGTAACTCGACGAATTATTTCCGATGAGGATCCATCCTCATTCAATCAGGGGATGATGGAGCTTGGTGCGATTGTATGTACACCAAGATCCCCTTCATGTCTTCTTTGCCCTGTACAAGAGCATTGTAGAGCCTTTGCTGAAGGATCGCAGGAAGAGCTGCCAATTAAATCAAAGAAAAAGGCCCCCAGACCTGTACCGATTGCAGCTATAGCTCTTGAAAATAATGAAGGAAAATTCCTTATTCGACAGCGTCCGGAGAAAGGACTTCTTGCAAGCTTGTGGGAATTTCCAAACGTTGAATTAACAGAAGGTGGCTTGAAAGAAAATCAGCTCAAACACCATTTACAAGATACTTATGAAATTAACCCTAAGATTGAGAAGGAATTATCCTCGTTTAATCATATTTTTAGCCATTTAAAATGGCAATTAACAGTTTATAAAGGATCATTTATTGGTCATATCGATCATGAAAAGGTGAAAATGGTTAGTAAGAATGAGTTGCGTGATTATGCCTTTCCTGTCGCTCACCAAAAAATTGTCAATTTGATTTTAGAAGGAGATGTAGCAGAGTGAATTTGAATCTTGAAAACAAGCGCGTTCTTATTACAGGAGGCTCTAAGGGAATTGGAAAGTCGATCGCGAAGGTGTTCTATGAAGAAGGCGCGAAAGTGGGGATTTGCGGTAGAAATCGTGATGATCTCGAATTGGCTAGGAAGGAAATTGGTCAGGACTTAGCCATTTTTGAAGCGGATGTGACTGATGAGCGGAAGCGCGTCCAGCTCATTGATTCTTTCATCATGCAATTTGGTTCACTTGATATCTTAGTAAACAACGCTGGGGGAAGCAGTGGTTCGACAATTATGGAGACGGATATATCTCAATTCCATAAAGCAATGGAACTTAATTACTACTCAGCGGTACACCTTAGTCAGCTTTCTGCCGAAATCATGAAGCAACAGGGAAGTGGCGCAATCATCAATATTTCTTCTATCTTCGGTCGTGAATCTGGTGGGAAACCAACTTATAACAATTCAAAGTCGGCTATGATTAGTTTTACTAAAGCTATGGGTGATGAGCTAATTAAAGACGGTGTCCGCGTGAATGGGGTTGCTCCAGGAGCCATTCTGCACCCATCAGGGAACTGGCAGAAACGACTTGATGATAATCCTGAGAAAATAGCTGAATTTGTAGATAAAGAAATACCAGGAGGAAGATTTGGGACAACTGACGAAGTAGCGAATGCCGTTGTTTTCCTTGCCTCTGAAAAAGCTTCATGGATTGTTGGTGCGACAATCAACGTCGATGGCGGACAATCGAAATCAAATTTCTAACATATACTTAAACAACCTTCTGAAGAGTTTCAGAAGGTTGTTTTTTTGACGAAGAACTGGATTTTATTCGGGCATAAATGCTGAGAGTCCACCACGCTGTTCAATTTCTTTCATTATTTCTCGATGGATAGCTACACCTTCGCTATTTAAGTAAGGAGTAACCTGTTGAAGGCTATAGTGAAAAAAAGATAGTTCATCGTCCACCCATTCCTTTTTAGACATCATAGAAAGCTCTGTCATATCTCGATGATTCATCATTTAACCTCCTTCTTCTCCTTAGTTTGTATCATTGATTTGAACAGTATGAAGGGGAAGAGATGGAAAGCATGATGAAATGTTCATTCCTGATAAGTTATCAAGTAACAGTCCTATAAGAAAGATTTTTGTTTTTTTGCACCCGAAACAAGTTTTTCTAAAAACAATACATAAGAATCATGTAACTGGATATTCTATTGTTTGTGGGAGGTGATAAGCCATGGCAAAGAAACCAGGACAAACACAAGCTGGTGCAAACATTCAACAAGCGAAACAGCAGAACCAACAAGCTTCTGCTGGTAAAGCTGGTCAGCAACAATACGGTGCTGAATTTGCAAATGAAACAGATGCACAAGAAGTAAAAGCTCGCAATGCGAAGTCTGCTCAAAATAAGCAGCAAGCATCTGCAGGACAAGCAGCTCAGCAACAATACGGTGCTGAATTTGCAAGTGAAACGGATGCACAACAAGTGAAAGCTCGCAACGCGAAGTCTGCTCAAAATAAGCAGCAAGCATCTGCTAAGAACCAGCAGCAACAATAATTGAACTTCCCGGACAGGGCTGACTTAGTCAGCCCTGTTTTTCGTTAGTTAAATGCTGGTAGGGATTATAAGACCAGTGGAGAAACAATCTAATATAGGAAGGGGTGTTGGTTATGTGCGGACGATTTTCGCTAACGACAGAACTCGACGTGTTACTTGAAAGGTTTCAAATTGATCAAACGAGCATGGATGAATATATACCACGATTTAATATAGCACCATCTCAACAGATCCCGGCTGTGATTAGTGCAAATCAAATGAATCGAATGGGAACCTTGCGTTGGGGGTTAATTCCATTCTGGGCAAAGGATGCGTCTATCTCAAATAAATTAATCAATGCGCGAAGTGAAACAGCTAAGGAGAAAGCGAGCTTTAAGCATGCTCTTAAGCAGCGAAGGTGTTTAATATTATCGGATGGTTTTTATGAATGGAAGCAGACGAAGGATCAGAAAATTCCGATGCGGATCCAAGTAAGAAAGGGTGAGCCGTTTGCAATGGCGGGGTTGTGGGAAAAATGGAATGATGGCGACAAAAATCATTTTACATGTACGATACTTACCACAGAAGCAAATGAATTTATGAAAGAGATACATAATCGAATGCCCGTCATTTTAACAAGAGATGATGAGAGGATCTGGCTGGATGATACAGTAAGTGATAGTGAAATCTTAAGCAGATGTATGAAGCCCATATCCTCTAAGGAAATGAATGCGTATGAAGTTTCGACGCTTGTGAATTCTCCTAGAAATGACCAACCTGAATGTATTGCTCCTGTAGGGAGTTTATGACAAAACTCCTGACTTCTCTACAGAAGTTCCCAAAGGATTTCACATGAGTTTATGGAATTTCTTTTTTGATGAAGGCTTGCTAGAAATCGTTAATGGTATTAGCTTGCTCCATAGGAATGTCAAGAATCACAATTTGGAAGGAGAGGTTAAATGAAGGAGTTTGATGAGCTCATTCAACAGCAGCTCAAGCTTGCCGATCAAATGATTCGTACGAAGGAAGAAATTCTAAGCTTAGAGGATATTCTGGATGAAGAAAAGGGTAGAAATGCCATAATTGTAGAAAGAAAAGAGATGCTATCACTTATGGAGGATGAGTTTGAACGACTTATTTCGGACGTCATCTCTACCTTTGAAAAAACCCCTATTTATTAAGCTGGAATTGGGTGCCATTCTTTTCGAGTGGCGCTTTTATTTTAATTTTATTTTGTTAAGCGTTATAATAGAGAAGAATATAGATGAGATGTAAGATTTTTGATAATAGCCATGTATTGAACGGTAAGAAAGAAAGGATGCTGTGAGTCTGCCTGTATGCAAAAGGCATTCATCGTTTTCCGGAATTTCTTAGGAAAGGAGAAGAAGATGAGTTTCCCAACGACCGGGACGAGAATTCAAATTCAAAGCTATAAACATCGCGGTACGCTACATCGTACTTGGGAAGAAAGCATCGTACTTAAAGGCACCTCCAAAGAAATAATCGGTGGAAACGATCGCATTCTTGTGACTGAAGCTGATGGAAGACAATGGAGAACACGTGAACCTGCGATTTGCTACTTTAGTGCAAACCACTGGTTCAATGTCATTGGAATGATCAGAACGGATGGGCTATATTATTATTGTAATTTAGGTACTCCATTTACTTACGATGAAGAAGCGTTGAAGTATATTGATTATGATCTTGATATTAAGATCTATCCTGATATGACTTTTAAGTTACTAGATGAAGATGAGTATGAAGCACACCGCGAAGAAATGAATTATCCCGAAGCAATCGATCGTATTATACAACAAAATGTAAAAGAACTGATGAACTGGATTCATCAAAGAAAAGGACCGTTTGCCCCTGGATTTGTAGATCAGTGGTATGAACAGTTCCTTCAATATAGGTAAGAAAAACCTGTTGAATGTTTTTCAACAGGTTTTTGCATGATATAAAAACAGCATGTGATTAACTAAAGGATGATGCCATCTGGGTAGTATAAAAAGATATATGACCTTTGTAAGGCCGTATAAAAAACAAATTGGGATAACGATTGGAATTGGAATATTAAAGTTTGGTATTCCTCTTCTTCTTCCATTGATTTTAAAGTACGTCATTGATGATATTATCAATGCAGAAATGCCAGCTGGGGATAAATATGAGCAGCTTCTTTGGTTGATGGGAGGAGCTTTCTTTCTCTTCGTCGTTGTCAGACCACCGGTAGAATACTTCCGTCAGTATTATGCTCAATGGATTGGAAGTAAGATTCTGTATGATATACGAGATAAATTATTTTCTCATATCCAACAATTAAGTTTGAAGTTTTACTCTAATAACAAAGCAGGGGAAATCATCTCAAGAGTAATAAATGATGTGGAGCAAACAAAAACATTTGTAATTACTGGGATGATGAATGTTTGGCTTGATCTCATTACCATCGTCATCATTATCGGTATATTATCATTTATGAATGTTTGGCTAACACTTGCAGCAATTGTTCTTCTTCCTCTGTATGGACTGTCAGTTAAATTTTTCTATAAGCGTCTTCGTGATTTAACAAAGGATCGCTCACAAGCACTTGCAGAAGTTCAGGGTCATCTTCATGAACGAGTACAAGGGATGTCGGTGATTCGAAGTTTTGCCTTAGAAGATTATGAACAAGAGCAATTTAACAAAAGAAATACGAATTTCTTAGAACGAGCACTTGATCATACAAGGTGGAATGCCAAAACGTTTGCTGTCGTTAATACGATTACGGATGTAGCTCCTCTTATTGTTATCGCCTTTTCTGCGTATCTTGTGATTTCGGGTGGACTTCAAATCGGTGAAATGGTTGCGTTTGTGACTTATATGGACCGGCTTTATAGTCCTTTAAGAAGATTGGTGAATTCGTCTACCACATTAACCCAAGCTATTGCATCAATGGATCGTGTATTTGAATTTGTCGATGAAAAATACGATATTGTAGATAGAAAAGATGCAAAAAAGTTAAACGATGTTCGAGGAAATATCCAATTTGAAAATGTTTCATTTAAATATAATGAAGAGGATCTACCTGTTCTAAAAGGAATTGATCTTAATGTACGTGCTGGAGAAACCATTGCGCTTGTAGGAATGAGCGGTGGCGGTAAATCCTCACTTGTCAGCTTAATTCCACGTTTCTATGATGTGACGGGTGGGAGTATTCTAATTGACGGTACAGACATACGGGATTATGAAGCAAGAAGCTTGAGAGATAACATTGGAATGGTTCTTCAGGATAACATCCTATTTAGTGAATCCGTTCGAATGAATATCATGATGGGGAATCCAAATGCCTCTGAAGAAGAAGTTATACAAGCTGCACAGGCTGCTAACGCTCATGAATTCATCATGAACCTTCAAGACGGATATGATACGCCTGTTGGTGAACGAGGTGTGAAGCTGTCTGGTGGACAAAAACAACGGATTGCAATCGCAAGAGTATTTCTTAAAAATCCGCCTATTTTAATTCTTGATGAAGCAACGTCAGCACTTGACCTTGAAAGTGAACATCTTATTCAAGAAGCGCTTGAAGTACTTGCGAAAGATCGCACAACCTTTATTGTCGCACACCGTCTAGCGACAGTGACGCATGCTGACCGTATCGTGGTGGTAGAAAACGGCCAAATTTCAGAGAGCGGGAATCACCAAGAGCTCATGAAACGGAAAGGGTCCTACCATAACTTGTTTCAAGTACAAAATTTATAGTTATTCATCAAAAAGCATCTCTTTGAGGTGCTTTTTTTGTTTAAATATGCATATTATCGCGTAAAAGCGTCAAAAAAAGACAGAAAATTACCTCAATAAGCGTTGCCAACTAACAAAAATAATGTAATAATGAGAAGCAGATTTTAGTTTAATTAAAAAATTCAGAATTTACGGAAAGGGGTGAGTGTATGGAACATCCAGTTTTAAATGTTAGTGGATTAGAAACGCACTTTTTTACTGATGATGGAGAGATTCCAGCAGTAGACTCCGTTGACTTTCATGTAAATAAAGGTGAAGTACTTGGGATTGTTGGGGAGTCTGGCTCTGGAAAGAGTGTGACTTCATTGTCCATTATGCAACTTATTCAGGCCCCAGGAAAAGTTGTAGGAGGAGAAATTACATACAAAGGGGATAACCTTCTTACGAAATCAGAGAAAGAGATGAGAAAAATAAGGGGAAATGAAATCGGAATGATCTTCCAGGAACCGATGACATCCCTTAATCCTGTATTTAGAATCGGCAATCAGCTCGTTGAAGGAATTCGAATACATAAAAAATGGAACAAGAAAAAATCCTGGGAGCATGCTATATCAATTCTTAAACTAGTTGGGCTTCCTAGGGCTGAAGAACTTATGAATGATTACCCTCATCAATTATCTGGGGGGATGCGGCAGCGCGTTATGATTGCGATGGCGATGGCATGTGAACCAGAAGTACTCATTGCTGATGAGCCAACAACAGCTCTTGATGTGACGATTCAAGCTCAGATTCTAGAGCTCATGAAGAAATTGAACCAAGAAACTAATACATCGATTATTATGATTACACACGATCTGGGTGTAGTCGCAGAAATTTGTGATCGTATTGTTGTTATGTACTCTGGCAAAATCGTTGAGCAGGGAAAAACAAGTGATATTTTTCAGCATCCAAAGCATCCGTATACGATTGGGTTAATCGAATCAGTACCTGATGTGAGAGTTCGAAAAGACAGGCTGTATTCTATCCCTGGAAATGTGCCAAAACCAGGTTCGATTCATAAAGGATGTCATTTTGCTCCGCGTTGTAGTTTTGCTTTCGATAAATGCTATGAAGAGAATCCAACGTTGTTAGATGCAGGACCAGGACAACAGGCTAGGTGCTGGCTTCATGAAGACGAGAAAAAAGTAGCTATATTAGAGAATGTGAAAAGCTAAAGGGGGCGCCTATTTTGCAAGAAGCATTACTTGAAGTAAAACAGCTTAAGAAGCATTTCCCAATTCAGGGAGGCGTACTTAAACAGCAGGTAGGAACAGTGAAGGCTGTGGACGGTGTAACCTTTACCTTACATAAAGGAGAAACATTTGGGTTAGTTGGGGAAAGTGGATGTGGGAAGTCAACAACTGGTCGTATGTTGATGAGACTTCTTGAGCCAAGTGAAGGGGAAGTTCTCTTTGATGGAAAAGAAATGACCAGTTTAAACAAAAAGGATCTTCGTCACCTTAGAAAAGATATTCAAATGGTGTTTCAGGATCCTTTTGCATCGCTTAATCCGAGACATACAGTTGAGAAAATTATCGAAGAACCTCTTATCGTTCATCAGCTTGGTAATAAAGCAGAGCGTAAAAAAAGGGTAAGAGAACTTCTTGAAATTGTTGGGCTTAGTGCATACCATGCCAAACGTTATCCTCACCAATTCAGTGGTGGACAGCGTCAAAGAATAGGTATAGCACGGGCACTTGCAGTTAATCCGAAGTTAATTATCGCGGATGAACCTGTTTCAGCACTTGATGTTTCGATCCAAGCTCAAGTATTAAATCTTTTAGAAGATCTTCAGAAAGAGCTTGGACTAACATATTTGTTTATAGCTCATGATTTAGGAGTTGTTCGTCATATTAGCGATCGTGTCGGAGTGATGTACCTTGGGCGCATTGTTGAAATGGCAGATAGTGAAAAGCTCTATTTGGATTCAAAACATCCGTATACACAGGCTCTTCTTTCAGCGGTGCCGGTTCCAGATCCTGAATATGGGAAAGACAGAATTATTCTTACTGGAGATGTACCAAGTCCATCTAATCCGCCATCAGGGTGTCCTTTTCACACAAGATGTCCTAAGGCGATGGACGTGTGCAGCTCCGTAGTTCCCGAATTCAGGGAGATAGAACCTGGGCACTATACAGCGTGTCATCTGTATGAAGAAGACCATGTATAAATCACACACATGACTAAGGGGGAAGAACATGAAGAAGACCATTTTTTCATTAATGTTTGTATTGCTTCTTTCGATCGGTCTAGCCGGTTGCGGTGGATCTAACGAAACGAATGGCAATGGTGGGGGAGACTCCGGAGAAGGAGGCGAAGAAGCAGGTGGAACGTTGATCTTTGGTCGCGGTGGTGACTCCGTATCACTTGATCCAGCATCTGTTACAGACGGGGAATCATTTAAAGTAACAAAGAACATCTTTGATACGCTCCTTGATTACGGTGATGATAACACAGATGTACAGGAAGCACTTGCAACAGAGTGGGAAGTTTCTGATGATGGTAAGACGTATACGTTCACACTTCGTGAAGGCGTGAAGTTCCATGACGGTACAGACTTTAATGCAGATGCCGTTGTTTACAACTTCGAACGTTGGATGAATGGGAATGAAGAAGCTTTCTATTACTATAAATCCATGTTCGGTGGATTTAAAGGTGATGAAGGGCACGTTATTGAAAGTGTAACGGCGAAAGACGATTACACAGTTGAATTTAAATTGAAGCGTCCACAGGCGCCATTCTTAAAAAATATCGCGATGTCTCCATTTGCGATTGCTAGTCCTGATGCACTTGAAAAGCAGGGCGACAAGTTTGGTGAGAATCCTGTAGGTACTGGTCCGTTTGTATTTGATCAGTGGAACAGAAATGACAAAATCGTTCTAAATAAAAACGAAGAGTACTGGATGGATGGTTATCCAAAACTTGATAGTGTTATTTTCAGAGCGATTCCTGATAACTCAGCACGTCTAAATGCCTTAATGGCTGGAGAAATCGATTTGATGGATGGCCTTAACCCTTCTGATGTGCAGCAGGTAGAAGACAATGGCGATCTTCAAACGTTCTTCCGACCTTCTATGAACGTTGGATACGTTGGATTGACAACAAATCGTGGACCATTAAAAGATAAGCTTGTACGTCAGGCGCTAAACCACGCTGTGGACAAGCAAGCGCTTATCGATTCTTTCTATGCTGGACAAGCTGAACCAGCGAAAAACCCAATGCCTCCGGTAATCGGTGGATATAACGATGATATTGAAGGTTATGAATATGATCTTGATAAAGCGAAGGAACTTCTAAAAGAAGCTGGCTATGAAGATGGTTTTGAAATGGAGCTTTGGGCAATGCCTGTTCCACGTCCATATATGCCAGATGGTCAAAAAGTAGCAGAAGTTCTTCAGAAAAGCTTCGCAGAAATTGGCGTAGATGCTGAAATCAAATCGTACGAGTGGGCAACTTATCTTGAAAAAGCTCGTAATGGTGAAGCTGATAGCTTCTTGCTAGGTTGGACAGGGGATAATGGTGACGCTGATAACTTCCTATATGTACTCCTTGATCAGGATAACATTGGAAGCAACAACTATACGTATTATGAAAACCAGGAGCTTCATGATCTTCTAATCGAAGCACAGTCGACTCCAGATGAAGAAGAGCGTAATAAGCTTTATGCAGAAGCTCAAGAAATCATCCATGAAGATGCTCCGTGGATTCCTCTTGTACATTCTAAGCCAGCACTTGGTGGCTCTAGTACAATTAAAGGATTCTCACCGCATCCAACTGGTTCTGACAAGCTAACGAAAGTAACGCTTCAATAGGAAATAAAGAAGGGGAGTGATGAACTCCCCTTTTATTCTTCAAAATAAATTGGTTTTATACATAATAGAACGGCATGTGATTTTACAGATGGAAGAAGAGGTGAGTAGATGCTTGCTTATACAGTTAGACGATTGCTAATGCTTATCCCGGTTTTATTTGGAATGACACTTATTGTGTTCTTTATGATTCGAGCTATTCCTGGAGATCCTGCCCAGGTCATTTTAGGTCAACAGGCAACAGAGGAAGCGATAAAAAGTTTAACCAAACAGCTTGGCCTCGATCAGCCGTGGTATCTACAATATATCGACTATATTAAAAACTTGTTTACAGGTGATTTAGGCACATCTCTTCGAACAAGTTCAGATATTAGTGGAGAAATTTGGCCATATCTTGCTGCTACTCTTGAACTGTCGCTTGTGGCGATGGTTATAGCTATTTTTATTGGCGTCAATGCAGGGATTATTAGTGCATGGTTTCAAAACTCTTGGTTCGATTACACGGCTATGGTACTTGCGCTAGTCGGTGTGTCGATGCCTGTTTTCTGGCTTGGTTTGATGGAACAATGGGCATTCTCGCTTGAACTTGGGTGGCTACCATCCACAGGTCGCGAAAATGTGAGAAACCCTGTTGATGCTATCACACATCTTTATCTTATTGATACCTTACTTCAGGGAAGAATGGATCAATTTGTAGAAGTGGTTAAGCATTTGATTCTACCTGGTATTGCTCTTGGAACAATACCGATGGCTATCATTGCTCGAATGACACGCTCAAGTATGCTTGAGGTTATGCGCTCTGATTTTGTTCGAACAGCTCGCGCAAAAGGTACAAAGATGTTTTGGGTTGTGTATAAGCATTCATTAAAAAATGCATTTATTCCTGTGCTTACTGTAATTGGACTTCAAATGGGTCTACTACTTGGTGGAGCTATTCTTACTGAAACAATATTTGGCTGGCCAGGAGTCGGTCGGTATATATACGACGCCATTAATTTCAGGGATTATCCAGTGATTCAATCTGGTATTCTCATCGTTGCTGTCATCTTTGTTTTTATTAATCTCATTGTCGATCTGTTATACGCTGCAATTGATCCTCGAATCAAATACAACTAAAGGGGGCTTCTAAGATGGCTGAAATTGCTCCGCAAAAAAAAGTGAATGTTCAAAAGCAACCAGATGAAGAAGTATTATCGCCATGGCGTGAAGCCTGGAAAGGATTCAGGAGAAATAAGCTAGCGATGGTCGGCATGGGGATTGTACTTTTTTTCATTCTTCTAGCGATCTTTGCAGGGGTCATCGCTCCTGAAGGGATTAACGAACAAAAATTAGGTGAACGACTTCAATCTCCATCAGCCAGTCATTGGTTTGGAACCGATGATTTCGGTCGCGATATTTTATCACGTATAATTTATGGGGCAAGAATTTCTTTATGGGTTGGCTTTTTTGCAGTACTAGGTTCAGCGGCGGTAGGGAGTTTACTAGGTATGGTAGCAGGTTATTACGGTAAGCTAGTGGATACGATTATTTCACGTATATTTGATATTATGCTTGCGTTCCCAAGTATTCTTCTTGCTATTGCTGTTGTTGCCGTACTAGGACCATCGCTAAGAAATGCACTTATCGCGATTGCGATCATTAATATTCCGAACTTTGGAAGGCTTGTTCGATCAAGGGTGTTAAGTGTGAAGCAGGAAGAGTATGTTATGGCGGCTAGAGCTGTTGGGATGAAAGATTCAAGAATCATTTTTCATCATATATTGCCAAATTCACTTGCACCTATAATTGTGCAAGGAACACTTGCAATTGCAACGGCTATTCTGGAGGCAGCGGCCCTTAGTTTTCTTGGTCTTGGTGCACAGGCGCCACAGCCTGAGTGGGGGAAAATGCTTGCAGATTCACGTTCGTATATTATTCAGGCACCATGGACTGTATTCTTTCCAGGACTTGCGATTATGCTAACGGTTCTTGGATTTAACCTACTTGGTGATGGTCTTCGAGATGCGCTTGATCCAAAAATGAAGAAATAAAAAAAATCAGCCGATACGGCTGATTTTTTATTTGGCATGAAGCTCCTGAATATCAACTTCATTTTCTTCCTGGTGATAGGAATGAAAGCTATCGACAAGTAAATCAAGGTGTTCAAGGTGATCGTGGTAATCGATAATCATTCCGATTAAGGGGAAGATTGTCATCCAAAGCTCGCGATTACATTCGCCATTTTCGTATAAGTCAACATAGCGTTCGGTTAAGGTAGACTCCCCGGATCCAACGGTGTTTAACATTTCCTCAGGAGACTGGTTCCTCACTTTTCCGATATATTTTAAATGGATGCGTTCGTGATAATTTGTTAGCTCATCGAGGTGAGTCTGAATCATCTTTCTCACCTCGTCAGGCATGATCAAAATCTTCACATCAAGTTGATCAAGCATTTTTAGTATAGCAAGTGACTTTTCTGTTGTAGCAATCATCTGTCTAAATAGGACGAGCTTACGTGCTTTTACAAAATCTCTGCGTTTGAAGTACGTACGCTCTTCTTTGTATAGAAGAAAATACTGATCACTTTTAACTGTATCTTCTTTCAACTTAATTAAGTTCTCTTTCAATACTTTATGTTCGGCATCGTTTCTAGTAGCAAGCCTGATCCACTGTGAAATATATTCAGTATTGCTCACAATTTTGTGGAATAATTTCGTTTCATATCTCGGTGGTACGAAAACTAAGTTTACAAAGAAAGAACTGATCACACCGACCATAATGACTAAGAATCGGTTTGTCGCAAAAGTGATGAATTCCTCCTGAGGAGCATTCATGATTAAAATAACAGTTACGATTGCGAGTGGTATCGTACTTTCGATTTTCAATTTAATATTAATGGCGATAATGATGATCGCACCTAGACCAATTACGATTGGCTGATTTCCAAAGAGCAGAACGAGTATAACTGCAAGCACGGCTCCAATAATATTGGATTGAAATTGATCAATAACGGTTTGATAAGATCTGTAAATCGACGGCTGAATGGCAAATAATGCAGCTACGCCAGCAAAGGTCGGCGGCTCGAGTCCAAGCCATGTTGCAATATAAAGTGCGAGAGTAATCGCTAGCCCTGTTTTAAAAATACGGGCACCAAACTTCATTCTATTATAAGTCCTTTCGTCGAGTACTTTTAGTATAGAGAATATCCTCTATTTCCTCTTTTAAACATATGAGACGTTCTAGTTATACATCGGAATGGTCAGGATAGCAAGCCCTATTTTCAATAATAACAAAGATAGTAGAAAAGACAGAATGAAGGAACTTCATTCTGTCTTTTCGCTAAGCCATTTGATGAAAGACGCGCTTTACTGCTTCAAGCGTATCATCGATATCTTTTTCTGTGTGTTCTGTTGTTAAGAACCATGCTTCATATTTAGAAGGGGCAAGGTTGATACCTTCATTGAGCATTAGTTTAAAGAAGCGGGCGAATTTCTCTCCATCGGAGTCTTCAGCTTGTTTGTAATTAATAACCTTCTCGTTATTAAAGTAGACAGTTAAAGCTCCTCGGAGACGATTGATTGTAATTTGGATACCGGCTTCCTGTGCATGAAGGAGGATTCCCTTCTCAAGACGTTCTCCAAGTTTGTCTAAATGATCATAGACGCCCTCTTCTTGAAGAACTTCAAGACACGCAATACCGGCTGAGATAGAGGCTGGATTACCTGCCATTGTCCCAGCTTGATAAGCTGGACCAAGTGGTGCAACGTGTTCCATAATCTCGCGTTTCCCACCGTATGCGCCGATTGGAAGGCCACCACCAATGATTTTTCCTAGTGCCGTCATATCCGGTTCAACATTAAGTAAGTTTTGGGCACCACCATACATAAAGCGGAATGCAGTGATAACTTCATCATAAATAACGAGCGCCCCATATTGATGTGTGATCTCATTTACTTTTTCAAGGAAACCTTCCTCAGGTTCAACAATTCCGAAATTCCCAACAATCGGTTCAACGAGAACTCCGGCTACTTCATCTCCCCATTTCTCCATTGCTTCTTTATAAGCTTCAATGTCATTAAATGGTACGGTGATAACTTCTCTAGCGATGCTTTTTGGGACACCCGCTGAGTCAGGACTTCCAAGGGTAGCGGGACCAGAACCGGCGGCAACTAGCACAAGATCAGAGTGTCCATGATAGCAGCCAGCAAATTTCACAATCTTGTTGCGACCTGTGTAGGCTCTAGCTACGCGTATCGTTGTCATTACTGCTTCCGTACCAGAGTTCACAAATCGAACGCGCTCTAGAGAAGGGATGGCTTCTTGAAGCATCGAACCGAACCGATTTTCTAAGACGGTTGGTGTACCGTATAACACGCCGTTCTCAGCTGCTGTTGTGATGGCCTTAGTAATGTGTGGATGCGCATGACCAGTGATGATAGGGCCGTATGCTGCAAGGTAGTCTATGTATTTGTTACCATCGACATCCCAGAAATAAGGACCTTTAGCTGTTTCCATAAAGACAGGAGTGCCTCCTCCAACGCCTTTGTATGAGCGAGATGGACTGTTGACGCCACCTAGCATAATATCGAGTGATTCTTTATGATGTTGTTCTGATTTCGTGAAATTCATGTTGACCTCCTTGTAATGCTTGTTCATCAAACTCCATTGTAGCATGACTAGAGTGTAACGAAACACTCTTGCCGCTTAAGTGAAAGCTCAAATATTGTTTATTACAAGCTGCTCTTGTAAACTAAGTTGGTGTGTTAAAAGGAGGAAGACGTATGGAAAAAGTGATTGATGTACAGGAACTGCGTAAAGATTTTAAATCTCACTCGAGTCGTTCTGGTTTAAAAGGAGCATTTCGAGATCTTTTTACGCGTAATTATAAGGTTATCTCGGCTGTTAAAGATATTTCTTTTACCATTAATGAAGGTGAAATGGTAGGTTATATCGGAGAAAATGGAGCCGGGAAGTCGACGAGTATCAAAATGCTAACAGGTATTCTAACGCCCACTTCTGGAACTGTTCGTGTAAATGGAATGGATCCTCATAAAGAACGAGAGAAATTTGTTCGATCCATTGGAGTTGTATTTGGACAACGATCTCAATTGTGGTGGGACATTGCCGTACAAGAATCATTTCGTTTGCTTAAAAAAGTCTATAACGTACCGGATGATGTTTATAACGAGCATATGAATCATGTGATTGAGTCTCTAGATATTGGTCCTTTACTTGATAAACCGGTTCGGAAATTATCGCTTGGCCAGCGTATGAGGTGTGAGTTAGCCGCAGCTCTTCTTCATAACCCTAAGCTTCTATTTCTAGATGAACCGACAATTGGACTTGATGTGCTAGTTAAATTAAAGATCCGTAATTTCTTAAAAGAGATTAATGAGAAGTATAAGACAACGATTTTACTTACGACTCATGATCTTACGGATATTGAAGCGTTATGTGATCGGGTTGTTATGCTAGATGAAGGCCAGATTATATATGATGGCAAGCTTGCAAAGCTTCGTTCTAATTGGGGAGAAGGGAAGCAAATTGAATTTCAATTTGGTGAACAGGTTAGTGGTGAACAACTTCAACCTTTATTGAAGGAACTTGAAGCAGAATGGACAAAAGGTGATCGCGAGAATGTGTGGATCGCGAATGTAGTGAATGAAGAGCATGTCATTTCCGAAGTAATTGGGAGAGTCGTAGCAGCAAACAGGATTACGGATATTAAGATTCATGAAATTTCGACTGAAGAGATTATTCGAAATATCTATGAAGAGGGCATGCGTAATGGGTAAGTACATTGAGATGATTCGCGTCCGCTTCTTAATGATGCTTGCCTATCGGACGAACTATTATAGCGGAATTTTAATTTACAGCATTAACATTGGTGCTTACTACTTTCTATGGAATGCGATTTACGGTGGAAAAGGGGAAATTGAAGGATTATCTGTTATTCAAATGACAACATATGTTGCTGTTGCATGGATGGCAAGAGCTTTCTATTTTAATAATATTGATCGAGAAATCGCTCAGGAGATTAAAGAGGGTAAGGTGGCAGTTGAATTTATACGCCCCTATCATTATTTAATAATGAAGACGATGCAGGGGCTTGGAGAAGGGATTTTTAGATTAAGCTTCTTCTCAATTCCAGGGATGATTATTGTTAGCCTCATTTTCCCGATTGAATTTTCGGCTGCTCTGTCGACATGGTTGTTCTTTATGGTAGCAATTATTCTAAGTTTTATTGTTAATACTCAAATTAATCTGCTGACAGGCGTTATGACCTTTTTCTTCTTTAACAACGATGGACTGATTCGAGCAAAGCGCGTTGTGATTGATTTGTTCTCAGGGTTATTACTTCCAATTAGTTTCTATCCAGGTTGGGCACAGAATGTCATGGACTTTCTACCGTTCCAAGCCATTAGCTATATTCCAAGTATGATTTTCACAGAAGGTTTTACTGGAAGTGCGGTTTGGGAAGCGATTCTTTTCCAGCTTGTCTGGGCGGTTATTTTGATTCTTCCAATTCAAGCGCTATGGGTAATTGCCAAAAAACGCTTGATTGTGCAGGGAGGGTGACAAATGAAGCATGCTAGTATTTTCTTTCTATATGTCTCGCAATATATGAAAACGAGATTAACTTATCGTGTAGATATGCTAATGGAAATTATGTCTGACTTACTGTTTCAGGCAGTTAATTTGATCTTTATACTTGTCGTGTTTGGGCATACAAATATGCTTAGCGGTTGGTCGAAGGATGAAATCATCTTTATCTATGGATTTTTCCTCGTTCCTTTTGCTATCTTCGGAGCATTTTTTAACATTTGGGACTTTAACGAGCGGTATATTGTTAAGGGTGAAATGGATCGGATTCTAACAAGACCCGTTCATAGTTTATTTCAGATTATTTTAGAACGAATGGAGCTTGAATCTTTATTTGGGGTTATCACAGGAATCGCTGTTATGGTTTATGCGGGGAGTCGACTTGATCTAAGTATGTCCTGGTACGATCCTATTGTATTTCTCTTTATGGTTTTAGGTGGGGCATTTGTGTATGCAGGTATTTTTATTCTACTAGCAAGCATTAGCTTTTGGTCTGATAGCAGAACAAGTATTATGCCAATGATGTACAATATCGGGAACTATGGGAGATACCCAGTGGATATTTATAATAAAGTGATTCGCTTTGTATTAACGTGGATCTTACCATTTGCTTTTGTAGGAGTGTATCCATCAGCTTATTTCTTAGGTCGTGAAGAATGGTATGGTTATGCCTTTCTTACACCTGTTATGGGAGTTGCGTTTTTTGGGTTCGCCATCTTTATGTGGAATATTGGCGTCACGAAATACAGGGGCGCAGGTAACTAAAAAGTCCAGAGGGATCTCCCTCTGGACTTTTTGTTTATGATTAGACAGGTTCTAATAATGATAAATCGATCGTTTCTTTTAATTTTTTCATACCAAGCCTAACGCGACTTTTCACTGTTCCAAGGGGAATCTTCTTTTTGGAAGCTACTTCTGCTTGACTATAACCCTCTAAGTAGATGAGTTTAAGAATTTCTTTTTGTTCTGTATTCAAAGTATTTAAGGCTCCATCTATCATATCTCTGTTTCCAAAGTCATCTTGAATATAAAGTTCTTTATCGACCAACTGGTGATCTTCAACGACTGTTTCTTTAAAATTACGCTGCTCTTTCTTAATCCGATCAATAGCTCGGTTTCGTGTGATCTGGTTAACCCATGAGGAGAGTTTGCCTTTATCAGGCTCGAATTGACTTCGCTTATTCCAAACTTCCAAATAAACATCCTGAACGATCTCTTCGGCAATATGCTGGTCATTTACAATGCGACGGGCGATTCGTAAAAGAGTCTGGTGGTTTTCTACACAAAAAATTTTGAAATGATCTTCATTTCCACTTTCCCAGTAAGCAATCGCATAATTGCCTTTACTCATTAATAAGTTCCTCCTCCGAGCTTTGCTAGTAGCTTTATTCCCTTGAATTCGAAATAAAAACAATGAAAGTGTAAAAAAGTGATCCGATTGCAAATATTTTGTCGTATTAATAAATGAACAAAGGTTATACAAAAGTATAACAAAAATTAAATAAAGGGAGTGGGTTGAATGCTTAGGAAGTTTATGGCTGCGGCAGTTGCGATGGTTATGATGTTTGGGATTATTGGTGGTACGGCATTCGCAGATAATCATGAAGCAATGGTACGAGTGATTCATGCGTCCCCAGATGCACCTGCAGTTGATGTTTATGTAGATGGTGAGGCAGTTGTAGAAGGTGCTGAATATAAACAGGCGACAGAATACATGGCTCTTCCTGCAGGAGATCACGAAATTGAAGTATTCCCAGCTGGTGAGAATGGAGAAGGCGAGCCCGTTATCAGTCAGTCAGTGACGCTTGAAGAAGGCATGAAGTATTCTGCTGCTGCAGTAGGTACGCTAGATAGCATCTCCCTTTGGGCGCTAAGCGATGATATGGAAGCTTCTGAAGGAAAAGCAAAAGTAAGGGTTGTACATGCTTCTCCAGATGCACCTAATGTAGATGTAGCCGTTAAAGACGGAGACGTTCTATTCTCAGATGTTGCATTTAAATCAACGTCAGACTACGCTGAAGTTGATCCTATGACGGTTGATCTTGAAGTTCGACCAGCAGGTTCTGAAGACGTTGTTCTTGAAATTCCTGGTGTTGAATTAAAAGAAGGATATGTTTACTCTGTTTATGCGGTAGGTCTTGTAGAAGGTGAACCAACTCTTGAAGCATGGCCGATGGTGGATGCGACAAATATGCCTTCAGACATGCCTCAAACAGGTATGGGTGGTACAGCTGATCAGTCTAATATCGTTGCATGGGCACTTCTTGGAGGAGTTATTCTAGCAGCAGGAACTGGAATTTATCTTCGTAAGAAGCAAACAGCTTAAATCAAGGTAGAAGGAGGAGCGCATATGCCGTTTAAAAAGCTTTTATTAAGTATGTTACTTTTAGGAGCAGCGGCAGGCTGCTCCTCTTCTAATCAATCAGATGAAATGAAAGAAGTTTTACCTAATAATGAAGAAACACATCTGATCTCTGCTCCAGATTTAACAGCATCTTCTTCATCTAAGAGTAACGAATCCGTTGAACCTGCTTTAGTAGGGATCATTCCAGCCCAATTATCCATTCCAGCTATTAATGTAGACGCAAAAGTGGAGCATGTGGGCCAATTACCAGATGGGCAAATGGATGTGCCCAAAGATGAACGTAACGTTGGATGGTATCAGCCTGGAGCGAAACCTGGTGAACGAGGAAATGCCGTCCTTGCCGGTCACGTTGATAACAAAACTGGACCATCGGTGTTCTTTCACCTTGAAGATTTAGAAGCTGGAGATCTCGTTACAGTTACGGATGAACATGGATTGGCGTATGATTTTGAGGTGCATGCTGTTGAGTCTTATCCTAGAAATAATGCGCCACTCGAAAAAGTTTTTGGAACAAATTCTAAGTCAGGTCTTAATCTAATTACTTGTACAGGGACCTTTGATCGTGATGCGGGAACACATGAAGAACGTCTGGTCGTCTACACGACACTTCTATCAAAATAGTTTGTCTTAAATTAAACAAACACCTCATAAACCTATAATGAGGTGTTTTCTAATGCTCTTATTAATTATTTGTGCAATTGTTCTTGCCTTTATTAGTGTGGGGAGAAGTATGGTAGCACTTATGAAAAGAACGAGAGTACCTGGAAGTCTTCTGTCTGTTTATAAGATGTTTCTGCTATTTCTTGTTTATTTAACGATGATTATCGCTTTTGGGAGTATGTATTTAAGCCTCATTATCCTTGATATTCCTGTACTTCAAGAAGGTCAAATGGATCTTGCGGATATGACATTAACGCCGCTTACAAGAGTTCAATCTGTCCTTTATTTCAGTGCGGTTACGCTTCTATCGGTTGGCTATGGAGATCTTACTCCAATTGGAGTTGGAAGATGGATTGCGATTTTTGAGGCATTAATTGGTTATTTAATGCCAGCCGCATTTTTTGTCACGACCATCGTTGACTATCGTGAAAGCCCGAAGTTGTAAGTTCGAATGAATTTCGTTACGCTTATCTTAAGAAGATTTAAGGAGGCGTAAAAATGATTGTTGAAATTGGTCAAAAAGCTCCTGATTTTAAGTTAGAAGCAAGCACTGGTGAGACTGTGTCTCTTTCCGACTATAAAGGAAAAAATGTTGTGCTTTATTTTTATCCAAAAGATATGACGCCTGGCTGTACGACAGAGGCATGTGATTTTCGAGATCATATTGAAGGATTCGAAGAACTGGATACGGTTATCTTGGGAGTAAGTCCAGACCCAGTCGAGAAACACAAAAAATTTATTGATAAGTATGACCTTCCGTTCCTTCTCCTAGCAGATGAAGATCATTCTGCTGCAGAAGCATATGATGTATGGCAGTTAAAGAAAAACTTCGGCAAAGAATACATGGGGATTGTTCGTTCTACCTTTGTTATAGACAAAGAAGGAACCCTTGTAAAAGAGTGGCGGAAAGTTCGCGTTAAAGAGCATGTGGAATCTGCACTAGGTTACATTAAAGAAAACTTATCATAAGCCTTTGTCTGCGGGACAAAAGACTATACCATTAGTTGTTTGCAACATAGAGTATAGTAGATCATATCTTCAGTTGAGAGCGCATTATGCGCTCTTTTTTTGTTAGCGATGTTTCGAAGAGGTTATTTTGTTTAAGTCATATTGGTCATTCAGCTATACTTAATACATGAAAAAAGGTTAAATAAATGGAGAGTGGTGAAATAATGCAGGTACTATCAACGGGGAAACTGAAGACAAATATTAAAGAGCGCCTTAGAGAAACATATCCAGACGTAACGTTTCATTTTTATCCATCAATGCAAGAAGCGGAGCCTAAACTTGCTGATGCAGAAATTCTTCTTACATATGGAGAGGACCTGAACGCAGAGTTAATTAAGAAAGCTTCTCACCTTAAATGGATAATGGTCCTATCGGCTGGACTTGAAAGAATGCCATTTCAGGCTATTAAAGAAAGAGGTATTCTCGTAACAAATGCACGGGGCATCCATAGTATTCCGATGGCTGAATATACATTATCTGTTATGCTTCAAGTAGCGAGGGATACAAAACAAGTGCTAGCAAATGAATCCTCAAAGATCTGGAAGAAAAAAACGCCTATACGAGAAATTACTGGTAGCTCGATAGGGGTTGTTGGTACTGGTGCCATTGGCAGTGAGATTGCAAGAGTGGCGAAAGCATTTCGAATGAAAACACTAGGAGTCAATCGATCTGGACATGAAGTAGACCATTTTGATGTGATTTATAATAATGAAGAACTTTTATCAATGCTACCGAAATGTGACTACGTGGTAAGTGTGCTGCCTAGTACGAGTGAAACGGCAAATTATTTTACGAAAGAACAATTTGCAGCCATGAAAGAATCTGGGGTATTTATTAATATTGGCAGAGGAGATACTGTAGATGAGCAGGGTTTGATTGACGCACTAAATGAACATCAAATTGCCCATGCTGTATTGGATGTGTTTAAAGATGAACCACTTGATTCGTCAAACCCATTTTGGGAGATGGAAAATGTAACGGTTACGCCGCACCATTCAGCTATCTCTGACAATTATCAACCTAGAGCGATTGAAATATTTGAGCATAACTTAATTCAATATCAAAAAGGAACGAATGACTTGAAGAATGTCATTGATCCGGATAGGGGGTATTAATAGTGAAAATTTATACGAAGACAGGCGATAAAGGAGAAACCTCTCTCGTTTATGGGCAACGGGTGTCTAAAAACGATATTCGAGTCGAGGCATACGGAACTTGTGATGAAGCCAATTCCCAGATCGGGCTTGCTCTAAGTTATATTGGGGCTACGAACTTCGATGGTAAAGAAGAATGGGGGTCCATTTTTCATAAAATACAAAAGTGGCTTTTCCATGTGGGAGCAGAGCTTGCTACACCTAAAGGAAAAAAAGTAGGATGGACTATTGAAGAATCGCATATTAATGAAATGGAAAACCAAATCGACAGCTGGGAGCAGCAGCTTGAACCTCTAAGGAACTTTGTATTGCCAGGTGGACACTCAGCAGGAGCTTGCTTACATGTGGCGCGTACGATTGTCCGTCGCGCGGAGCGTCTTACGACAATGGTAGAAGACGCAAATCCTCTTGTCCTTTCTTTCTTAAACCGTCTCTCTGACTTTTTATTTGTAGCAGCTCGTTTCATTAACTACCATATGGGGGAGAATGAGTCGATCCTTCATCAAGAGCACAAATAGGAAAGAGGCCTATAAGCTTGTCATTATTGACAAAACCCTCTTTCTCCATGTACACTAATTATAAACATTACAAAGTAAGAATGCTTGTTGAAAGCGAGGTGCATGACGAATGGCTGAAGAAAAACTGCATGAAGCAATTGATGCTATGAAAAATTCAGGAGTGCGTATTACCCCGCAGCGTCATGCCATTCTGGAGCATTTAATCCAGTCCATGTCACATCCTACAGCAGATGAGATCTATAAGTCTCTTGAAGGAAAATTTCCTAATATGAGTGTAGCTACAGTTTATAATAACTTGAGAGTATTTAAGGAAATTGGATTGGTGAAAGAATTAACGTACGGAGATGCTTCCAGCCGATTTGATTGTGTCACAACAGATCATTATCATATTATCTGTGATGATTGTGGTAAGATTGTAGACTTTCATTATCCGGGATTGGACGAAGTAGAAACGCTTGCGGAACAGGTAACAGGCTTCCGAGTCGGTGATCACAGAATGGAGATTTACGGAAAATGTCCAGATTGCCAGCAAAGCAAACACTAATTTAAAGAAGGCTTCCGCCATTAATGGCGGAAGCCTTCTTATCTTTTACTGCGTTTTTTTTTGGGCTCTTTTCACATTGTATTTCTCATCAAATTCTTTGCCGTCCAAATTAGGGTCCATCGTTAGTGGTTGTTTGCAATGCATACAAGCATCTACACGTCCAAGAACTTTCGTTGGCTTTTCACAGTTTGGACAAACTACCTGGATTGCTCTTGTGGAGAGCATTCCGATCCAGAAGTACACAACCGCACTTGCGATCGTTGCAAGAAATCCAATCAGCATAAAGATGGTCATAAGCAAGACAGATGTCTTGAAGAATATTCCTATATACATAATCGCGATTCCAATAAACACTAGACTCAGTGCGAACGTACGTATTTTATTAATCTTATTAGTATACTTTAGTTGCATTGCAAGTCCCTCCTGCACACAATTATAGCATAATCATGAGGTGTAAGCACTTTCCTTATAAGGTGAATAACGTAATCTGCATTTCATATAGTTGGATATTTTCAAGTAGATAGTGGAAACTTCAAATTCAGGGATTGCTTATTTCATTACAGGATTTATAATATGGACTGTTGAATACTTAAGTTAACGTAGGAAAAGGGAAATTGAATATCGTAAGGAAACAAAAGTATAAGTACTTCTGGAGGATCGAATTATGGAAAACCTTTTAAGACCGATTTATCAAGAGAGAGCTAGTCATCCTGATACACTGGGTGTACTAGTTATTGAAAAGACAAAGCCATTTCACCCGCTTACTGATAATTTTGATGTTGTCCTACTAATCATCGTTCAAAATAACGAGAAACCATGGTTCGTCAAACATTATGATTTTGAAGGAAAGAAAGCTGCTATGCACGTTATAACAGAGCAGCAGGTTAACGAATGGCTAATCTCTGGTAGCCACCGTCGTCTTGTGGCATGGCTTGTTAATGGAAAGATCATTTTTGATCGGAACGAGTACATAGCGGGATTGAAAGAGAGAATTAGAGATTTTCCATATGAAGAGCGCACTCAAAAAATTGGAGTGGAATTTGCAAGACTTATTCGAAGATATACAGATGGGAAAGAACTTTTCGCTTCTAAGCAATATATGGATGCGTATAACTTTATTCTTCATGCTTTGCACCATCTTGCTCGCTTATCTGTTATTGAACATGGGTTCCATCCTGAAATTACTGTCTGGAATCAGGTTAAACATATTGAACCTGAAATTTTCAAGTTGTATACCGAGCTTTTATCTGGAGAAGATCCTCTTGATAAACGACTGGAGTTATTGCTATTGGCTAATGACTTTTCTTTATCTTCAAAATCTAAAAACGCAACTGTTCATATAAGGAACATCATGAATGAACGTGAAAGTTTATGGACATATCAAGAATTAATGGAAGAAGAACAGCTAAAGGAATACGGGATAGACCTTGGTGCGCTTCTAGAATATATGATTGAAAAAGGGCTTATCGAAGTTCACCGAAGCGAGACTAAAGGTTCTGGTATTTTCATTCGAGAATATAGCGCTGTATAGGTGATTTATAAAACGGAGAAAAAATATCAAGAAAAGGGTTGACCGTATTTTTTCTCCGTGGTATATTATTACTTGTCGCCGCGAGAGATTAACGCGACAACGAAAAAAACTTTTAAAAAGTTGTTGACGTCGACTGAGTTAATGTGGTACATTAATAAAGTCGCTGAAAACGACATTGAAAGAAACGAATTGATCTTTGAAAACTGAACGAAACGCCATGTAAGTAGTTGTTTCTACGGAAACAAAACATTGTTTTAAAGCTAGATTAAGCTTTCTATCGGAGAGTTTGATCCTGGCTCAGGACGAACGCTGGCGGCGTGCCTAATACATGCAAGTCGAGCGAAGAGATGGGAGCTTGCTCCCTGATCTTAGCGGCGGACGGGTGAGTAACACGTGGGCAACCTGCCCTGCAGACTGGGATAACTCCGGGAAACCGGAGCTAATACCGGGTAATACATCGCACCGCATGGTGCAATGTTGAAAGTTGGCTTTCGAGCTAACACTGCAGGATGGGCCCGCGGCGCATTAGCTAGTTGGTAAGGTAATGGCTTACCAAGGCGACGATGCGTAGCCGACCTGAGAGGGTGATCGGCCACACTGGGACTGAGACACGGCCCAGACTCCTACGGGAGGCAGCAGTAGGGAATCTTCCGCAATGGACGAAAGTCTGACGGAGCAACGCCGCGTGAGTGACGAAGGCCTTCGGGTCGTAAAGCTCTGTTGTTAGGGAAGAACAAGTACCGTTCGAATAGGGCGGTACCTTGACGGTACCTAACCAGAAAGCCACGGCTAACTACGTGCCAGCAGCCGCGGTAATACGTAGGTGGCAAGCGTTGTCCGGAATTATTGGGCGTAAAGCGCGCGCAGGCGGTCTTTTAAGTCTGATGTGAAAGCCCACGGCTCAACCGTGGAGGGTCATTGGAAACTGGAGGACTTGAGTGCAGAAGAGGAGAGTGGAATTCCACGTGTAGCGGTGAAATGCGTAGATATGTGGAGGAACACCAGTGGCGAAGGCGGCTCTCTGGTCTGTAACTGACGCTGAGGCGCGAAAGCGTGGGGAGCAAACAGGATTAGATACCCTGGTAGTCCACGCCGTAAACGATGAGTGCTAGGTGTTGGGGGGTTCCACCCTCAGTGCTGAAGTTAACACATTAAGCACTCCGCCTGGGGAGTACGACCGCAAGGTTGAAACTCAAAGGAATTGACGGGGGCCCGCACAAGCAGTGGAGCATGTGGTTTAATTCGAAGCAACGCGAAGAACCTTACCAGGTCTTGACATCCTCTGACAATCCTGGAGACAGGACGTTCCCCTTCGGGGGACAGAGTGACAGGTGGTGCATGGTTGTCGTCAGCTCGTGTCGTGAGATGTTGGGTTAAGTCCCGCAACGAGCGCAACCCTTGATCTTAGTTGCCAGCATTTAGTTGGGCACTCTAAGGTGACTGCCGGTGACAAACCGGAGGAAGGTGGGGATGACGTCAAATCATCATGCCCCTTATGACCTGGGCTACACACGTGCTACAATGGACGGTACAAAGGGCAGCAACACCGCGAGGTGAAGCGAATCCCATAAAGCCGTTCTCAGTTCGGATTGCAGGCTGCAACTCGCCTGCATGAAGCCGGAATTGCTAGTAATCGCGGATCAGCATGCCGCGGTGAATACGTTCCCGGGCCTTGTACACACCGCCCGTCACACCACGAGAGTTTGTAACACCCGAAGTCGGTGGGGTAACCTTTATGGAGCCAGCCGCCGAAGGTGGGACAAATGATTGGGGTGAAGTCGTAACAAGGTAGCCGTATCGGAAGGTGCGGCTGGATCACCTCCTTTCTATGGAGAATTACGAAGGTAACTTACGTTACCAACCTTACATGAGCGTTTCGTTTAGTTTTGAAAGAATGATTTATTCTTTCAAACCAGGTGAAGTGATGAAGCTTAGGCGGATTCAAGTAGTAGCCTTGTTCCTTGAAAACTAGATAGCACAAACAACGACATCCAATAATTATTTTTATGCAATAACTTAGTAATAACTGATGCGTGATGGCTTACGCCACACAAATCGAAGGTTAAGCTACTAAGGGCGCACGGTGGATGCCTTGGCACTAGAAGCCTAAGAAGGACGGGACGAACACCGATATGCTTCGGGGAGCTGTAAGTACGCTTTGATCCGGAGATTTCCGAATGGGGGAACCCACCATCTTTAATAGGATGGTATCCATTTCTGAATACATAGGGAATGGAAGGCAGACCCGGGGAACTGAAACATCTCATTACCCGGAGGAAGAGAAAGCAAACGCGATTTCCTGAGTAGCGGCGAGCGAAACGGAATCAGCCCAAACCAGAGGGCTTGCCCTCTGGGGTTGTAGGACGTCTCTTTGGAGTTACAAAGGCACGGATAGACGAAGCGACCTGGAAAGGTCCATCAGAGAAGGTAACAATCCTGTAGTCAAAATCCGATGCCCTCCGAGACGGATCCTGAGTACGGCGGGACACGTGAAACCCCGTCGGAATCCGGGAGGACCATCTCCCAAGGCTAAATACTCTCTAGTGACCGATAGTGAACCAGTACCGTGAGGGAAAGGTGAAAAGCACCCCGGAAGGGGAGTGAAAAAGAACCTGAAACCGTGTGCCTACAACTAGTTGGAGCCCGTTAATGGGTGACAGCGTGCCTTTTGTAGAATGAACCGGCGAGTTACGATCCCGTGCAAGGTTAAGCTGAGAAGGCGGAGCCGCAGCGAAAGCGAGTCTGAATAGGGCGAAATAGTACGTGGTCGTAGACCCGAAACCAGGTGATCTACCCATGTCCAGGGTGAAGTTCAGGTAACACTGAATGGAGGCCCGAACCCACGCATGTTGAAAAATGCGGGGATGAGGTGTGGGTAGCGGTGAAATGCCAATCGAACCTGGAGATAGCTGGTTCTCTCCGAAATAGCTTTAGGGCTAGCCTCGCGGCAAGAATCTTGGAGGTAGAGCACTGATTGGACTAGGGGTCCTTACCGGATTACCGAATCCAGTCAAACTCCGAATGCCAACGATTTATCCGCGGGAGTCAGACTGCGAGTGATAAGATCCGTAGTCGAGAGGGAAACAGCCCAGACCACCAGCTAAGGTCCCAAAGTATACGTTAAGTGGAAAAGGATGTGGCGTTGCTTAGACAACCAGGATGTTGGCTTAGAAGCAGCCATCATTTAAAGAGTGCGTAATAGCTCACTGGTCGAGTGACGCTGCGCCGAAAATGTACCGGGGCTAAACGTATCACCGAAGCTGTGGATTGTCTTACGACAATGGTAGGAGAGCGTTCTAAGGGCTGTGAAGTCAGACCGAAAGGACTGGTGGAGCGCTTAGAAGTGAGAATG